>JAJZRT010000031.1 GCA_021802595.1 Pseudomonadota bacterium | reverse complement strand
CTCTGAGCTTTTCCATGTAGGATTGGAATTTCCCCCGCGAGATCAGCGTGCTTCCAAAGCGCTGAATCGGCATGTTGGCGATCGTGTAGAGGCGGCTGAATACGATGCCATGGCGTGTGCCGAGTTCATTCCGATATGCATCTTCGAGGGCGCCCTGGGGTGGAGGCAGCGCCGTCCCGCCCGGGTTGTGCACTAGATTCAGCACGAGTCCAGCGTCGCGGCCGTACCCGAGGTCGTTCAATCGCTGCAGTGCGGCAATGCTCTTTGCAAAGACGCCGGCCCCGCGCTGGGCATCGACGTTGGATTGCTGGTAGCACGGTAGGGAGGCGGTGACTTCGACGCGCTGTTGTGCCAGGAATTCAGCCAGATCCTCCTGTCCGGGTTCGAGCAGGATCGTCAGATTGCAGCGATCGATGACGTGAACGTCGCGACGACGCGCCTCCGTGACCAGCATCCGAAAATGGGGGTTGAGCTCCGGCGCTCCACCCGTCAGATCCATATTGCGGACAGTCGTTGTGTCCAAAAACGCCAGTACGTCAGCGATGGTGTCGCGCGACATCTGCTCCTTTCGCGATGGACCGGCATTCACGTGGCAATGCAGGCAGGATTGGTTGCAGCGGTATCCGAGATTGATTTGCAGGGTCTCCAGATGTCCGCGCGCAAGCTGCGGAAAATCGGTATTGTTCAGCAAAGAAAGTGTGGCATGCATGGACGGACTCCGGCCGCAGAGGCGGGGAACTCTCTAGTTTTATGGTATCAGACGTTGCAGCCAGCGTACGAGGTGGCGCGTGGCCGGACTGAAAAGCGTCTGGGCAAACGCCGTGTTCGCGGTACGGCGGTGGATCTGGGCGAGCGTGGGATAGGCGTGAATTGTGGAGGCAATCGTGGCTACCGATGCGCCGGATTTCATTGCCAGCACCATCTCATGAATGAGCTCGCCCGCGTGCGGCCCGAGCATCGAGGCACCGAGCAGCTTGCCGCGATGCGTGACAAGCTTCAGCATCCCCTGCTCTTCGCGCTCGGCAAGGGCGCGATCGATCTGCGAAAACGGAAAACGCAGGATCTTCGGGTCGATCCCGCGGCTGCGGGCCTCGCTTTCGGAAAGCCCCACCTGCGCAAGTTCGGGATCGCTGAATGTCACCCGTGGCACCACGCGGTAGTCCACCCTTCGCCGCAGCCGGAATACGGCATTGGAAATGATGATGCCGGCCTGGTATTCGGCCATGTGCGTGAAGGCGTACGGACCGCAGACATCCCCGCAGGCATAGATATGACGCTGCGAGCTGCGCAGCCGCCCATCCACTTCGATTCCGCGGGTGCTGTACCGTACCCCGGCGGCCTCCAGCCCGAGACCCTCGACGTTCGAACGGCGACCGGCAGCGACGAGGATGGCATCCGCCTCCAATTCCGCTGCGCCGCTGCAGTGGACGATCTTCGTTTTGCCGCGAAGCTCCACGCGCTCGACGTCCACTCCTGTGCGGACAGAGATGCCCTCGGACTCCAGGCAATCGCGCAGCATGGCGCACAGCTCGCTGTCCTCCCTGGGCAGCAGCTGCGTCAGCCGTTCTACGATCGTGACGTGACTCCCAAGTCGGCCGAATGCCTGTGCCAGCTCGACACCGATCGGCCCGCCGCCGAGCACCACCAGGCGCCGCGGCAGTGCGCGCAGGCTGAACACATCCAGGTTGGTAAGATAGCCGGCCGACTCGAGACCAGGCACCGCAGGCACCGCCGGACGCGAACCCGTGGCGATGACGAAGCGCCGCGCACATACCGATTTTTCACCGACGCGCAACTCCCGCGGCGAGACGAATTCCGCCGCCTTGCCCAGCAGTACTTCGCATCCGTAGCCGCGAAAGCGCTCGGGATCATCATGGTCCTGGATGCGATCGATCACCTGCTGTACGCGTTGGTTGACGGCTTCCAGGTCGACCGGCAGCTTTTGTTCCGGCAGTCCGAACTGCGCCGCGCCGCGCATCAGTGCCGCAACCTTGGCGGCGTGTATAAGCGCCTTGCTTGGCACGCAGCCGTGGTGCAGACAGTCGCCGCCGAGGCGATCGGATTTTTCCACGAGAGTTACCTTCAGGCCGAGCTGTGCCGCTACGCTCGCTACCACGAGCCCTCCGGCACCGCCTCCGATTACTGCCAGATCACGCTGCTTCACGTGCCACCAGACCTTTTTTGCGGTTCAATCAGGATGCGACGACGGTACACCACATAGGAAATCGGTGCCCGATAGTGGTCATGGGCCTGATGCGAGGTGTCCATAAACCAGTAGCGCACTACCGCCTCGACGGCTGTCGGGCGAAGATGCGAGTGAATGGAAAACCCGATGTCGTAGGTGCGTGGCTCGAGCGGACGCAGACGGGTATCGTGCAGCTCAATGATGAATGGCCGCCAGAGCACGGATCGCTCCAAGGTAAAGACCTGTGACTTAAGGGTATGTCCGCGGGAACCGAGTACGCGCAGCTCCACGGTCAGATGCCTGTCTGGAACACCGGTGGGGATGTAGTGTTCGGCGCCGATGTTGGTGATGGTCAGTGCGTAGCGCTCCCGGCCGGATGGCGCGGCCGCAAGCCGGGCAAAACTGATGCTGAGTGCATTCCGTACCATGCGCGGGTCGTGACCGCCGCGCCACAGATGCCGCCGCGATGGCCGGATCTTGCCTCCGGGCACCAGCGGGCGGTTGACCGACGGCATGTGACATTGCACGCAGTCGAGTGCTGCGAGGGCGCCGGCCGACATGGCCACGCCGTAGCCGTCATTACCGGTTGCAGGAGGCGCCCCCCGCGCCTGCTGCCCCTCGCGATGACCCTGCGTACCGACGGAAGATTGCGATGCCAGGGCCGGCAGCAATGTCTGGATCGCCCGACCCTCCAGCCGAAAGCGGCTGCGCGTGCGCGCGATCTCCTTCACGGTACCGCAAGGCGGCAGGCGGTAAAACACGTCGTGGTGACGATTGTTGACGACATGGCAACGGATACAGGCCTCGTTATCATTGTTCCAGCGCGCGACCGGATGCGGCGCGTCAAGTTTTGCAAACGGTCCGTAGACGACGCCGTGCCGGACGTGACAGGCGGCGCAGGTCACCCCTTGCCGGCGCAGCGCCGGCTTGAAGGCCGGGTTGACCGCCAGTACCGGATCCCACCGGTCGCCCCAATGATAGCCCAGCACCCGGTACCGCTGCTGTGTGGCAAGAGGTGTGTGACATTCGAGACAGATCTGCTTGCGCCCTTCCACCCGCCAGTCGGTCTGAAAATAGGAATCGGTCCAGGCGCGGCTGTGTATGGTCGTGCGCCATTCCCGATAATTGGCGACGTGGCAGCTGCCGCAGCTGCGTGCACTGAGGCTTCCGAGAGGCGGAATCGGCGTCGCCGGCAGCGGATTTTCGAAGCGTTTCGAAATCGAAAAAATCTCCAGCGGCCGCAGCATGCGCCAGCCGAGAAAAATCACTGTGCCCCCCGCCAGCGCCCAGATCACGGCAACTTTGAGCCTCATTCCACCCGCCTCTTTTTTTAATTGAATCGGATAAAGATCTAGTGCATGGCCGCACGTGTGTGTCGCCTGATGTGATTGTCGGTCATGAGGCCGTCGGCGGTATTCCGCCCGGCACTGGCACACCGGACTCCGGTTCCAAACCGACCGGTCTGGTAAGGAAGCACGCGATCTGCCGTCCGGCGAGATAGATCCGCAGCTCGCCTGGTCTGAAGGGTGACCAAACATCTGTCTCGGTGAGCGGCTCGGTGGCGATCACGGCAATGTCCGATGTCGCGCCCTCGCAACAGGTGGCGGACGCGTTGTCCAGGCTCCACAGCCGGTCATGGCCGTAGGCGATGAGATGTTCGCCATCGGACATCAGAAAATTGAAGCGGCCGCGCGACGCCAGCATTCCGGCGACATCGGCAAGCGCATTGAGCCATTGGCCCCCGTTGTGCGTCCGTGATCCCGAAAACGCCGTGGCAATGCGATCGAGCACCACGCAGAAAGCATGTTCGGAATCAGTGTCGCCGCCGGGCACGCACACCGGGATGGTATGCGATGCCGAGGGCATCGCGGCTTCGGGAATCACGCCGTTGTGCGCGAACACCCACTCGCGCTCGCAGCAGCTGCGGCGGAACGGATGTGTGTTGGCCGCCACCCTCGCCGTCGGCGGGTTGGCTTTGCGCACGTGCCCGACAATCAGTGGCGCGCGTGTGCGCGCACACAACTCGCGAAAGCGGGCGCTGCTGGCGGCTGGCTGCGGTTCCTTCTCGATGCGGAACGAGGCGCCCTCGACCCAGGCGAGGCCCCAGCCATCCGGGTTGTCGGCGACGCCACCGCCGTGCGCTCCGAACCGGCCGAGCAGCTCCCGTGGCTGCAGCGCTGAATTACTGCTTAATCCGAATAATTCGCACATGACATCGCCATCCGCTTAGTCCGATTTCGCCAACGAGCCGGTGCTTTCCGGACGTGTCTCTGAATTGACGGCCGTAACTTCGCGTACAGTATCGAACCCCCGGCTCTTCCACCCGGCCATTCCATCGCTTACCAGCAGCGCCTGGGCGAAGCCCGCCGACCGCAGCAGTTCGACCGCCTTGCCGGACATACGGTTGGTGCGGCATATGACGGCAAGGGGATGTCCACGCTGCAGTTCGATCTCAATCAGGCGATGTGCCAGTTCTGCGAGCGGGATGTTGAGCGAGCCGGCGATGTGCCCCAGCTCACCGGTATAGTCGGCGGGCGAGCGTACGTCGAGCACCACCAGGCCCTCATTGCCCTCAAGGCGCTTCTTGAGTTCGTCGCTGGAAATGGTGCCCGTGCCGGGCTTGCGGCGCACACGCTTGATGAGTCCTGGCAGGAACGCGACCATGGCAAGCAGGGAGAGCGCGAGCAGTCCCTTGCGGACCAGACCGCCGCCGCCCGCCGCCGCCTCGCGCCCCGCGTAGCCAAGGTAGGTGTAGGCGAACGCGCCCGGCAGCATGAATATGAAGGAGCCGACTATATAGGAGAGCAGCCGGATGCGGGTGAGACCCAACGCATAATTGAGCAGGTTAAACGGAAACAGCGGTACCAGCCGCACGAATGCGATGAATCGCCAGCCCTCCCTTTCAACGCCGTCGATGATCGACTTGGTCCAGCCGCCAGCCCGGCGATGCGCCCAGTCGGACGCGAGGTAGCGGGCAACCAGGAACGCAATCGTGGCGCCTGCGGTGGCGCCGGTGAGACTGTACAGGGTGCCCCACACTGGACCGAAAAGTGCGCCACCGGCCAGCGTGATCACCGCACCCGGCAGGAACAGCACCGTGGCGGCAGCATAGGCCGCGATGAAAAGAAGCGGCCCGAGGGCACCGGCACCGGCAACCTGTGCCTGCAGCGCGGCGGCGTTGAGCCCGCCCCGATTGAAAAACGCTGCGATGATCCCGACGGCGAGCACAGCGGAAATCACAAGGCGCGAGATTGTCTGGCGTTTCACGACGGCCGGCTCCATTCGCGGCGGTTGATGGCGTAGCCACGGATACGCCCGAGAAAGGGCAGGATCAGCATGCCCGGCAGATCATTTACGAGTTTCGGCTTGCGGTAATCGCGAATACCGATGGTCATGCCGTCGTGACCGGCGTCGGGCTGATTCTTGTAGGTGCCAAGCAGCCTGTCCCACAGGGAGAGGTTAAAGCCAAAATTGCTGTTGGCCTCATGGTCTTCGATAGAATGGTGTACCCGATGCATGTCCGGCGTGACGATCAGCAGACGCAGCACCCGGTCCAGGCCAAGTGGCAGCCGCACATTGCCATGATTGAACATGGCCGTGGCGTTAAGCACCACTTCAAAAATCACCACGGCGGCCGCCGGAGCGCCGATAAGTGCAATCACCGCAAACTTGATCAGCATCGAGAGCAGGATCTCGATCGGATGAAACCGAGCGCCGGTGGTGACGTCGAAATCAAGATCGGCATGGTGCATGCGGTGCAGCCGCCACAGCGCCGGAACCGCATGGAACATGATGTGCTGGAGATAGATCGCAAAATCCAGCAGGATGACCGAGGCAAGAACGGCGACCCACGGACGAACGGCAAGGATGTTGAACAACCCCCAGCTGCGGTCGGCCGCCAGCAGCGCAAATCCGGTGGCAGCCACCGGCAGCAGCAGGCGCAGCAACGCACTGTTGAGGAACACGATGCCGAGGTTGCTCCCCCAGCGGCGCAGCCGGGGTAAGGAAAGTACACGACGTGGCAGGGCAAGTTCCAGCAGGATCATGACTATAAGGATCCCGAAAAACATGGCTAACCGCAGAACCACGGCGTGCTGCACGACCGCTTGAAGCATGATGCCCCCTACCGATAGTAGAAAATATACCGCCCGTTTGGAAAAATCAGTCCGTACTGCTATAATTCAACTACTCAATTGAATACTATATTTCAGAGGTTCCCATGTCAAGCCCCTCGCTTAAGCAACAGCTCTATCGCGAAATTGCACGCATCGGCAAAGCTGTCTGTCACGGCAATCGTCTGGAGCTGCTCGAGTATCTTGCCCAAGGAGAGCGCACCGTCGATGCGTTGGCGAGACTTACAGACATTTCCGTGGCCAACGCTTCGCAGCACCTTCAGATACTGCGCCAAAGCGGCCTCGTGAAAGCCCACAAGGAAGGACAGCACGTTTTCTATTGCATTACCGACGACGAGGTCGTCCGGCTGCTTGCAAGCATGCGCAAACTCGCGGAAACTCACCTAGCCGAGGTTGATCGCCTGGTGCGCAGCTATCTGACCGTCAAGGACGATCTGGAGCCGATTCCTCGGGCAGAGCTTCTCGACCGGGTGCGCCGCGGACTGGTGACAGTGATGGATGTTCGCCCGCAGGAGGAGTACGCCTCGGGCCATGTGCCGGGAGCCATCAACCTGCCGATCAAGGATCTTGAGCATCGGTTGCGGGACCTGCCGCAGGATCAGGAGATCGTCGCCTACTGCCGGGGCCCACACTGCGTGTTGGCATTCGAGGCGGTGGAGCGACTGCGCCGGGCGGGGTATCGGGCACGACGGTTGCAGGATGGATTTCCCGAATGGCGCGAGTCAGGACTGCCAGTCGAAACCGCGGGTTCCCGCGACTGACGGGGAATGTTTTGTCCATGAAGACATCCGGGTTCGAAGAGGCTGGCGCACGCGGATTTTTTTTGGCCGCGCCGGGCGCATGACCACTGTATCGCGCGGAAACCGCGGCTTGCACCGTTGCAGCATGGCGTGGATGGTTCTGCCGCTGGTTTTGGCTGCAGGCTGGACGGCGGCAGCGAACGCTTCCAGACCGCAGCCCCGATCGACGCCACCCGAGTGGTCGGAGGCCCAGCCCGACGGACTGGCGGTCGAACTCGTCCAGCGGCCGATCGACCTGACCGAGGCGTTTTTCCAGGGGCGCGGCTTCACGCCCGCCGCTTCACGGCAGATTGCCGACGCCTGTGTCATGGCGGTCGTCGTAAAGAACCGGTCCTCTTCCGCGACGATCCGGTTCAATCTCGCCGATTGGCGTGTGATCACCAGCGGCCATGAGCAGCCACTGCGACTTGAAGCCGACTGGCGCAAAGAATGGCGTGAGGAACGGGTCTCGCGCCCGGCGCAGATCGCCTTCCGCTATGCCTTGCTACCGACCGTGGATCGGCTCGGCCCAGGCGACTGGCTGCAGGGTATGATTACCGCCAATCTTGGTGCAGGCCGGCACTTCGATCTGCGGATCCGTTGGACGGACAACGGCGTGCCGAAGCAGACAACGGTGCGCCGCGTGCTATGCGCTGCGGCGCATCCATCGATGGGGAAATTGCCTTGATTAATCGCTTCGTTGCTGCGGCAGTTATCGCCTGGCTCACCGCCGTACCGTTGGCCTATGCCAATTCAGCCGCCGCTCCGGGGCACTTTGCTCCGAATTTCTCCCTCAAGGATCTTAACGGCAAGATACGGCATTTCTCGGATTATCGCGGCAAACTCATTATCGTGAATTTTTGGGCGACATGGTGTCCGCCCTGCCGCATGGAAATTCCTTCCATGGAGCGCACCTACGAAAAGCTCAAGAACAGAGGATTCGTGATTCTCGGCGTTGATGTCGGCGAGAATTGGAGCTCGGTTGCGCCCTTTGTGGAGCAAATGAAAATAAAATACCCAGTCCTGTTGGACCGCAATTCCACCGTCAGCAGGAAGTGGGGGATGATCGGATTGCCGACAAGTTACATCATTGATCCGCACGGACGCGTGGTCGATGTCCTGGTCGGCGGCAGGAACTGGTTGGATCCGAAGCTGCAGGCACTCCTGATGCATCTGCTGCCGCACGCTCCGCGTCCGGCGATTTCATCCAGGAGACCGGTGACCGGTTCCGGTTGAGCTGCGGTGCTTTGGGTTCGGCCAGACCCAGGGTACGCGCTGTGCTGATCATGTCTGCGAATGCCCGGACGTGATTGCGGTCATCCGCGTACCTGATTCCCGCCCTGAGCAGCAGATTCCCTTCGACGTCACCCAATTCCCCGGGGCGACCTTTATTGTACTTTTCGCACGCTGTCCCTTGCCGGCGCCAAATTTGCGAATTTAAGGATGGGTGGTGCCTGGTGCATCTGACCGGAAAGCATGTCATGCCTGGATGAACCGGACGGCAATG
Organism: Pseudomonadota bacterium; assembly: GCA_021802595.1. The sequence goes on along the minus strand of JAJZRT010000031.1, from coordinate 4,901 downwards.
ACCCACCTCGCACGAGGTTTTGTGCTGGCAAGGCCTTGGTGTTTTCGCGGCGGCTTCCGGCCTACCTGCAGGCCGCCGCGCATTGCCGACAGTGATCACGAACGGGTGTGGGGCGGTGCTCCCGTCATCCTGCGGCAGGCACGACCGCAGCGCGCTGGTCGGCTTGCGACTCACGGCGGGCAGGACACCGATGCTCACCGTACTGGCCTTTGCTATAACTATCCATATACGGAACAATAAGAAGACATGCCCTCCTCGCCCGAAGTCCTCATCATAGGCGCTGGACCCGCTGGGATCGCGGCAGCGCTGCGGCTGGTTCGCGCGGGTGTTTCGGTGATGGTGCTCGAGGGCGCGGAGTATGCAGGCGCGGAGAACTGGTCCGGCTGCGTCTATCACGCTGACGGCCTGCTGCGCGAGGATGTTCTGGGGCGAGAGCTGTGGCAGCAAGCCCCGAAGGAGCGGCGCATCGTCGCGCGCAGCCTGTATCTGCATGACGGTATCAATGCCGCAGGCTTCGAGGCCCGGGCCCATGCCGGCAATGATTACGGCGAAGCATGGACCGTTCTGCGCCCTAAGCTCGATCGCTGGCTGGCGAGCCGCGCCATTGATTTCGGCGCCACGCTGATTACCGCCACTACAGCGACAGGTCTGCGGTATCACGGCGACCGTGTGGTGGGCGTCGATACCGACCGCGGGCCGGTGGACGCTTCCGTGGTGTTCCTCGCTGAAGGCGACGCGGCCGGATTGCTGGCGCGCGAAGGCTTGGAACGGACGAAGCTTCCGCATTATGCCCAAGGCATCAAGGCACTCTTCCGCCTGCCATCTCCGGAAATCGAGAAACGCTTCGAGCTGGGGCCGGGCGAAGGCATGGCGCAGGAGTGGCTGCTGCGTAACGGCCAGCTCGCCGGTCGCCCGGTGCGACTCAACATGACGGCTTTCCTTTATACGAACCACGACACGCTTTCGCTGGGGCTGGTGCTCCCGCTTGATCGGCTGGCCCAGGCCGGCGTTGCCGATCATCCGCATTTGTTTGAACGTGTGCGCAACATTCCGGTGATCACATCCTACCTCGCGGGTGCGCAGCAGATCGCCTACGGTGCCAAGGTAATCCGCTCCGGGGGAATCGACGAGACGCCGGAGTGGGTACGTGCAGGACTGGCCGTTGGCGGCGGTGGTCTTGGCCTCGGACAGGAGGTGCCGTACCCGAATTTCATCGCCCCGGCCATCACCAGTGCGCTGACTTTCGCCGATGCGGTATTGCGCATACGCCAGAGGGGTTCTGACTACACGCGCGCGGAACTGCAGCATGAGTACGCCGAAACACTGCGCAGCACCACCGATTTTCGCAATGCTGAACTCATTCGGCGCTGGCCAGGGGCAATTCACGGTGGACCGGCCCTGTTCGACCACCTGCCAGCCATGCTGGGCCAGATGATCGACGCCGAGCGGCTGCCGCCCGGCGCCGCCCGCGCCCAGCGGCGCCGGGCCCTGGGTGTGCAGCTCACCCGTTTGCGCAGCGATGCGGCCCAGGCCTTGCATCTTGCGCGCGGACTTGGCCCGCGTTGGTGCGTGTTCCGGACGGCGCCACCGCCACTGCATGTGCGGTTCCTGGTCTCGCGTGCCGGCAGTGCGCCGGTGCCGGTCGCGGTACAGGACGATCCTTTGCTGGCGCTGGCTGGCCAGGCGATCGGTCATTTCTACGGCCGGCGTTTGCCGGCGTTCGCCGATCGCGTGGCGTTGGTCTGGCGCAGCATGGTGCGCCTGCCGCAGGCACTGCCACGCATTGCCGGCCTGGGGCTGGGTGCGCTCACCGGGGGCGCGTCGCTGCTCGGCGATCTCGCAGCGTACAAAGCCTGCCGCCTGCCGCTGCGCGAACTGCTCCTGCGGCCTTACCATCGTTATGACGATAGCACGCGCAGTCGGCTTGACTGGGGCGAAGCCCACCGAAGCGCTGCTTCCCCGACAACATGGATCGCTCCGCTCGTGCGCTATCGACCCGACCCACGGCATGTGACCGTACCCTTGGGTCTCGGCGCAGCGGCGCAGCAGCTGCGCAATGTCTGCCCGGCGGAGGTCTACAGTCTCGTCGGTCAGCTGGGCGGGGTTGCGAGCCAGCACGAAAACTGCATCAAGTGTGAGTCCTGCCGCGTGACGGTGCCTGGGGTGGACTGGAATCGTAACAGCAATCACCGATTTGCCTATCGGGTTCCGGGAAATACTCGAAGCGGCCCGGATTCTTCCGTGACTTCTGCGCTGGAACTTGTCTCGGCCGAGTTGTTACCTCTGAGCGTTGCCGAGTGCAGCATCTGGCAGCGCCTGTATCAGTCGCTGCGCGCCCGGCCGGCGATGGTTGCCGGGGAATGGCCGCGTGCCTGGGAAAAACTGTTGAGGGCGATTCCTCACAACGAGCTGACGCGACCGAAAGTCGCGCGCATGGACGCGTGGTTGCAGCGCCACGCCTACGGTTGGATGGAGACCGAAGCGCACGCCCTGCTGGAGCAGGCGCGGGCGTTGCCGGCCGACGGGCAGGGCGTGCGCGACAACGGCACGCACGCCCTGCAGCGCAATCAGCGTGTGTGGGAGCGGTTGAAGACCGATTTTCCGTCGGAGCGACTCAAATTGCTCGGGCACGCGCCCTGGGAGCTTTCCGACCGGCGTGCCTTGCGTGACTGGATAGTCGCCGCGCGCGCACATCGTGCTGCCGCCGTCGAATGGCTGGCAGGCTGGTCGAGCGCGCTGGCGTGGATGGCCGCCGGACACTACTTGGCGGAGGCTTACGCCGGACACACGATCACGGATGTTCTGGCCGCGCCATTGTGGCGCGAGGAAGACGGAAATTCGAATTGGTTGCCAGGGGTCGTCGAGCGCTTTGTCGACCTGCACGGCGTCAGCAGATCTGTCGGAGAGGTCGCTGCGCACGGTGCCGGCGCCGACGCCGCCCAGCCGGTGCGCAGGCGCGTCGCGGACGATGTCAGCGGGTTTTCCGCAACCGCCGAGATTGCCGAAATGAGCGTTGCGCTGGCTCTCGGCCAGGCGGCGGTGCTGCGCCGTCGTGCACTGGAATATGCCGCTACCCGGGTCCAGTTCCGCGGCGAACTGCGGGACAGCGAGGGGCGCGAGAGCATCGCCAAGTTCGGCGTGGTCAAGCAGATGCTGGCGGGTGTGGAGTACGCGTATGCGCTTCTCGGCCTGGCGCGCCGCTGGTGCCAGCGGGAGCCGGAGCGGGTACTGCTGCTTGTGCGCGAGTGCATGGGGCCGTGGATGGATGGCGTGCCCTGGCTCGCCGGACAGATTTTCGGAGGCATGGCATATTCTGAAGAGGACATCCTCGCGCCCCGCTACCGCGACGCGATCCTGTTCAGCCAATGGCCGGGATCGCGCGCGCTTGCGAGCGAAGATCCCGACTTTGGCATGCGCCTGCTCGCGCAGACGCTGCCGGAGTCGGACATAGACTATGTGGTGGCCGATAGCCTGCTGCAGTTCGCGAGCGCGCGCCGGTGCCTGCGCACATTGCGCCCGCTGCGGGCCGAACCACTGCGGCACAAGCCTCTGCGCCCGCACCTTCCGCTGATGTGGGAAGCATACAGGAAGTTCACCTACCAAAGCGGTGGCTTCCTGAGCGGAAACCTGCTCGCGCCCGACAAGCTGCTCGTCCCTGAGCATTTCCGTCGGGACCCGTTGCTGCGCCGTACACGCGCCGACGTTCTGCGGCTGCTGCGCCGCGGTTTTCGCAGCCCGCGCAGGGGCGAACCCTATGGTCGTTACATCGACTTCCTGCACGGAATGCCGGAAGGCGACATTCAGCTGCTGCGTGAATTCAACGCCTTTGCGACGGTTGTGCCCGCAAGTCTCGGGGGAAAGGGCTGGAGCAAGGCCCAGTACTCGGTGCTCACCAATCTGTGCATGGGGGAAAAGGATACCGCCACCGGTTTGCTGATCATGGCCAGCACCAGCATCGGCACCATGCCGGTGTTGCTCGGCCGCGACAAGGATCTGCCGCGGCTGCGCCACGAGATCGACGCGTGTCTGGCCGATGCGTCCGGATGGCGGGAATTAAAGGAGGACCTGAATCGACTTATCGAAATGGTCGAGCGTCCGGAGCCGAAGCCCCTGCGGCGCAAGCTGGAGAGCCTCGGCGGACGGGTTCAGCGCATGTTTCTCTTTTCCGGTTCGACACTCAAGTACCTGACCCGCGATTTTCTCGAGCTCATGCGCCAGACCGTGCAAGCGGCGAAAGCGCATGATCTCGGGACCTTCGGGGATTGCCTGCGACGATGCCGGGACAGCCTGCCGGCGGTGCGCGCCCGGCTCAGAGACGAACAGCAGGAAATCGATGCGCGCGAAAGCGCACACGAGCGCTTTCTGCAGTTCCTTGCCTGCGGACAGATCAGTGCCTTTGCGCTCACGGAGCCGGCCGCCGGCTCCGACACCGGGGGCATTCAGGCACGCGCGGTTCTTCGCGAGGTGCCGGCGCATGCGGACGACCAGGGGCTGTACCGCTTCACTGTCGCCGGCACCGAAAAGCCGCGTTGGCTGCTGGATGCGCGCTGTCTGGTATTCGAATCGCGCCGCGCGTTTTTTCGCATGCCCGACGGCAGCCTGGCCAGCCTCGATGACGGCGACTGGGATCTGGCGCGCAACAGTGGCCGCCGCCGGATTTGCGTCGGCGGGCACACATATCCCTATGACGACATCGGCACAGTTGTCGTCAGAGATGGCAAGACCTTCTATCGTTACTGGGAACTGTCGGGAAGCAAGATGTGGATCACCAACGGTTCAATCGCGGATCGTTACTGTCTGTATGCCCAGACCTCGATCGGGGAAACCGGCTTTATGCTAGAACGCCGCTCCGAGGGATTGCACGTCGGTCCGAACGAAAACAAGCTCGGCCAGCGCGCTTC
>JAJZRT010001085.1 GCA_021802595.1 Pseudomonadota bacterium | reverse complement strand
GCGCGTGACGGTACGTGATGAAGGACAGGCCGCGCACACCATCTTCCGCCGCCTGCAGCAGTTCGATGCATATACCCTGCTGGAAGCGGAACTGAAGACCGGGCGCACCCATCAGATACGCGTGCACACCTCGCATCTGGGCTTTCCCATCGCGGGGGACGACAAATACGGCGATTTCGAACTCAACAAGCGGCTGGCGAAGCAGGGGCTGAAGCGCATGTTCCTCCACGCCGCGAAGCTGGTGTTCGACCATCCGATTTCGGGCGAGCGCATGCTGGTCGAAGCGCCGCTGCCCGCCGACCTGGCCTCTTTTCTGGACACCTTGAGCAATGCCCAAGCAATTTGATTTGTTGATTTTTGACTGGGACGGCACCCTGATGGACTCCGCCGGGGTGATCGTCGACTCGATCCAGCGCGCCTGCGAGGACATCGGCCTGGACGCGCCGAGCGAACGTGCCTCGCGCCAGATCATCGGCCTCGGCCTGGTCCAGGCGCTGCAGGCCCTGCTGCCGGATCTGCCGGCCGACGACTATCCCAGGCTGGTCGAGCGCTACCGCCACCATTACCTGGGCCGCGACGACCAGATTCCGCTGTTTGCCGGCGTGGCCGATGGGATCCGCGAATTGCATGGGCAGGGCTTCCAGCTGGCCGTGGCCACAGGCAAAAGCCGCGTCGGCCTCGAGCGCGCGCTCGAAGCCAGCGGGCTGGGGCCGTGGTTTGCCGCCACGCGTTGCGCCGACCAGACGCATTCCAAGCCCCATCCGGCCATGGTGCTGGAACTGATCGAGGTGCTCGACGCCGACCCCGCCCGCACGCTGGTGATCGGCGACACCAGTCACGATCTGCTGATGGCGTCGAATGCCGGCGTCGCCAGCCTGGGGGTGACCTATGGCGCGCACGAGGCGGGCGACCTGCACCCGCACGCGCCGCTGGCCCTGATGGACAGTTTTGTCGAGGTGCATGCATGGCTGAGCGCCAACGCCTGATCTGCGCCGCCAGCGAGCTTGCCGAACAGGGCCGTGGCGTGCGTTTCGAGCTGACCCGCTTCGGCCAGCCGCGGCAGGCCTTCGTGGTGCGTTACGAGGGCCAGCCGCGTGCGTTCCTCAACGAGTGCGGCCACGTGCCGGTGGAGCTCGACTGGCAGGAAGGCGAGTTCTTCGACGACTCGCGGCTATACTTGATCTGCTCCACCCACGGCGCGCTTTACCATCCGGCAAGCGGACACTGCGTCGGCGGACGCTGCGCCGGGCGCGGCCTGATCCCGGTTCCGGTCGTCGAGCGAGACGGCCATATCTATCTGATGGAAGAACAATGAGCGAGCAAGAAAAACCTGCCCCGGCAAACTGGGAACGCGACGTCCTGGAAAAGCTGGCACTGTCGGCAATCCAGGAGCAGCGGCGCAGCCGCCACTGGAGCATCCTGTTCAAGACGCTGGGCTTTCTCTATCTGTTCATCATCCTGTTCCTGGCGGCGGGCTGGTTCGGATCGGATGGCGTGTCGATCAAGGAACACACTGCGCTGGTCGACCTGCAGGGCGAGATCGCGGCCGACAAGGCCAGCGCCGATACGGTGATCGCCAGCCTGCAGAGCGCATTCGAGGACAAGAAGACCAAGGGCGTGATCCTGCGCATCAACAGCCCCGGCGGCAGCCCGGTCCAGGCCGGCCAGATCCACGACGAGATCAAGCGCCTGCGCGCCCTGCATCCTGACATTCCCCTGTATGTCGTAGTGGACGACATCTGTGCCTCGGGCGGCTACTACGTGGCCGTCGCGGGCGACAGGATCTTCGTCGACAAGGCCAGTATCGTCGGTTCCATCGGCGTGCTGATGGATGGTTTCGGCTTCACCCAGACGATGCAGAAACTCGGCGTCGAGCGGCGCCTGCTGACCGCGGGCAAGAACAAGGGCTTCCTCGACCCGTTCTCGCCGGTCGATCCCACGCAGGAAGCGTATGCCAAGCAGATGCTCGAGGAGATCCACCAGCAGTTCATCGAGGTCGTTCGCGAAGGCCGTGGCAAGCGCCTGAAGGAAACCCCCGACATGTTCAGCGGCCTGGTGTGGAGCGGCGAGAAGAGCATCCAGCTCGGACTGGCCGACGGCTACGGCACCGTTGAATCGGTCGCGCGCGACGTCATCAAGGCCAAGGATGTCGTCGACTTCACCCAGCACGAGGGCCTCGCCGAAAGGCTCGCAGGGCGCCTGGGGACGTCGATGGCGGCGGCGCTTTCGCCGCTGGAGAAGGCCGGCTTCAGCCTGCGGTGAGCGACTACCTCCCGATTCCCTGCATCCAGCACGAACGCCTCGAATTCGCCGCGCTGACGAGGCAGTGGCTGGCGCTTGAGGTCGACGGCGTGGCCCAGCGGCTGCTGCCGCTGGATGTGTATACCCGCGACGGAGCGGAATGGCTGCAGGCGCACACCGAAGCGGGTGAAACCGTTACGCTTCGGCTCGACCGGCTCCGCGTCTGAGCTATACGAACGCTACACGCCGATCCCGAACACCAC
>JAJZRT010000030.1 GCA_021802595.1 Pseudomonadota bacterium | reverse complement strand
GTTGCTTGGTCGATGGCCCTACTGCATCTGATATTGTGTGTGCGGTCGAAGAGACAGAACAATAAATCGTAGGCATGCAACAAACACAACACCAATACGTCGGCGCCCTCACGCTCGATGAATACAAGCGGAGGCTGCGCCAATTCCCGCGCCTGTCCGAGAAGGCACGGGCCTTCACCAAAGCCGTGCTGGTCGATGGCAAGGCGCCCGCCCAGATGCAAGAGAAAATGGGCGTCAGCCGTATCTTGTCGTCGGCCTGGTGCTTGAAGGTATGGCGCGCTGATCCGGCCAAAGACACGCCCAGCGGTGCCGGCTATGAGGGGGCGCTGTCGCTCGATGATTTCAAGCATCGAGTCGCCCAATTCCCGCGCCTATCGGAGAAGGCGCGGGCGTTCACCAAGGCCGTGCTGGTGGATGGCAAGCCACTCGCCCAGGTGCAGGAAAAAATGGGCGTGAGCCGCCAGCTTGCCTCGGCTTGGTGCTTGAAGGTTTTTCGTGCGCCGCCGGCGGGCTGGGTGAAAGAGATCGTTACGCTACCTGCCGAGCAGATGGCTCGCGTGCGTGAAATGGAGTCGCGCGAAAAAAAGCGGGCGAGCGCCACAAAGACAAAGAGGCGCAGCTAACCTTTCCTTGACATGCAGATCAAGAAGCCGGAGACATGATTGTGAATTTGGCCATACCATCGCCTTGCAGAAGAAGGTCCCCACCGCCTGGGTTGTCCACGATGCCGCCGAAAAGTACGTCTCCGATCGATCGCCAACCCTAGAAGAAAAGAATCGGAGCTAAAAATGGCATTGCACCCGAGTTTCCCACGCTCACCCTACGAAGTATTGCTCCCAGACCTGCGCTGGTTTCCGGCTGCGGAAGAGCTGCGCAGTACCGCCTACGAAAAATTATTACCGCCGCTCGTGGCCAAAGTGCGCGAAGAGGTCAAGGCCTGGCGAGACGCCGGCTACGCGGGCGCCTCGGCCACCTCACGCAACTTGCTGACCTGGTGGTTTGACACCGAGCACCTGATCGAATTGGCTGATGGCACACAAAGCGAATTTCGCTATTACTTCGCGCAGCGCGAGGCGGTCGAAACCGTGATCTGGCTCTATGCCGTTCGCGGTGCGCGCGACAAGTTCGACCTGTTGCGATTCGACGCCTCCGGTGCTGTGTCGGCCAATATGTTCGACGAGGCGTGGCCACGCTTCGTGGTCAAGATGGCCACTGGCGCGGGCAAGACCAAGGTGCTGTCGTTGCTCATCGCCTGGAGCTACTTCCATAAGTTGTATGAGCCGGATTCGACGTTGGCGCGCAACTTCCTGTTGATCGCGCCGAACATCATCGTGCTCGACCGGCTGCGCAACGACTTCGATGGGTTGCGCATCTTCTTCAATGATCCGGTGTTACCCGACAATGGCCATGCCGGCCATAACTGGCGCGACGACTTCCAGATGGCGTTGCACATTCAGGATGACGTGCGCATCGTCCGCCCGACCGGCAATCTCTTTCTGACCAACATTCACCGGGTCTATCTCGGCGAGGTGGCCGAGCCCTCACTCGATGATGATGACCTGCGCGATTACTTCCTCGCGCCGTTCGGGGCCAAGCCCGTCGGCAAGACCACCGACAGCAACACCGACTTGGGCGAGATTGTGCGCGAGATCGATGAACTCGCGGTTTTCAATGACGAGGCGCACCATATTCACGACAGCCGCCTGGCCTGGTTCCAGTGCATTCAGGACATCCACCATAAGCTGCTGCAAAAGGACCTGCAGCTATCCATTCAGGTGGACGTGACGGCTACCCCACGCCACGACAACGGCGCGATCTTCGTGCAGACGGTGAGTGACTATCCGCTGGTCGAAGCCATCGCCCAGAACGTGGTCAAGCATCCGGTGCTGCCGGATGCAGCCAGCCGCGCCAAGCTGACCGAACGGCAAAGCCCGATCATGTCCGAGAAATACGCCGATTACCTCAACCTCGGCATCGAGGAATGGCGCAAGAGCTATGCCGAACACGAGAAACTGGGTAAGAAGGCGGTGCTGTTCGTCATGGTGGACGACACCAAGAACTGCGACGAGGTGGGCAGCCACCTAGAGAAGATTTGCCCGGAACTGCAGGGCGCTGTGCTCGTGATCCACACCAAGAACAACGGCGAAATTTCCGAGGCGACCTCCGGCAAGAGCAAGGAAGAGCTGGAGTTGCTGCGCAAGCAGTCCAATGAAATCGACACATGGAAATCGCCCTACAAGGCGATTGTCTCGGTGCTGATGCTCAAGGAAGGCTGGGACGTGCGCAACGTCACCACCATCGTTGGCCTGCGCGCCTATGCCGCCAAGAGCAACATCCTGCCGGAGCAGACTCTTGGGCGCGGCCTGCGCCGCATGTATTTCGGTAGTGACCAGCGCGAGACGGTCTCGGTCATGGGCACCCCGGCCTTTATGGATTTCGTGGAATCCATCCAGAACGAAGGCGTCACCTTCGACCGTGTGCCCATGGGTGGCGGTGGCGGGCGCGCACGGCAAGATTCGCTGGTCGTCGAGGTCGAAACCGAATCTCCTGACAAAAACATCGATGAACTCGACATCACGGTGCCGCGCCTGACCCGGCGCTACAACCGGGAATTCAAAGACCTGGCCGAGCTGGAGCCCGAACACTTCGGCAACCCGAAGCTGCCGATCAAGGCCTTCTCGCCGGATGAAACCCGCGAGATCGTGTTCAAGACCATGCTCGAAGGCGAGGTCGATCACACGATGCTGATGGATGGCAGTGGTCCGGGCGATTACCGCTCCGTGGTGGCGTTTTTCGCCAGGCAGCTCCTCAAGGACTTGCGCCTCGTTGGCGGTTATGACCAGCTGTATCCCAAGGTCAGGACCTTCCTCAGCGACTACCTTTTCACCAGCCCCGTCGATCTGGAAGACCCGGTGATTCTGCGCAACCTGTCCGAGCCAGAAGTCGGCAAGGTAGTGTTCGACCACTTCCGTGCCGCGATCAACGCCCTGACGATCTACGAAGGCGGCAGCTCGCGCATCGACGGACACATCCGGCTGCGCGACACCCGGCCTTTCAGAACCGAACCGCGCGGCTACGTGCAGCCGAAGAAATCGGTGTTCAACCGCATCGTCGGCGAGGCCAGTGCCGACAGCCTGGAACTGGCTTTTGCCGGGTTCCTGGAAGACGCGCCAGACGTGCAGGCCTTCGGCAAGAACTACATGGCCGTGGGTTTCAAGATCGAATACGTCAAAGCCAACGGCGAGTTGTCCACCTACACGCCGGATTTCATTGTGCGCACCACAGACGGTAAGGTCTGGGTCATTGAGACCAAGGGCCGTGAGGAAATCGATTTGCCGCAGAAAATGACTCGCCTGCGCCAATGGTGCGAAGACGCCACCGAGGCAAGCAAGGACGACGGGGGGCCGAGTTATCACTTTGTCTATGTCGATCAGGACGGCTTCGAGCGGCACAAGCCTTCGACGTTCGCGGGTCTGGCCAGCGTATTCCGCGACTACCAAGACCAAGAAGGAAAAAGCTGACCATGGCAAAACAAGAGAAGAAAGCCTACGACCTGAGCGAGGCCGAGCAACGAGACCTGGTGACCCTGATCCAGCAGGGCAAGGCCCTGCCGGAGAAATACCGCTTCATCCTGTTCGAGGACAAGCGGGAGGTCGAGTTGGTCTGGAATGGCAAGACGCGGGATGTATGCACCACGGTGCTGCCCTTTCAGACACTGGAGCAGGTGGATGAGCCGCGCACCGAGACTAAGACCCAGGGAGAGCTGTTCGACCCGCGCGGCCGACAGGTCAAGGGGTGGACGAACAAGCTGATCTGGGGGGACAACAAGCTGATCCTGTCTTCACTCAAAGCCGGTTCCCTGCGCCAGCAGATCGAGGATGCCGGCGGTCTCAAGTTAATCTACATCGACCCGCCCTTCGATGTGGGGGCGGATTTTTCCATGGACATCGAGATCGGCGGGGAGACCTTCCACAAGGAAGCCAACCTGCTTGAGCAGATTGCCTATCGAGATACCTGGGGACGCGGCGCGGATTCCTTCATCAGCATGATCTACGAGCGGCTGAGTTTGATGCGTGACTTAATGGCAGAGGACGGCAGCATCTATCTGCACTGCGATTGGAGGTTGGTGGGTCCCCTGCGAGTTGTTATGGAAGAGGTCTTCGGTTTCGTTGAGAACATCATTTCCTGGAAGAGATCCGCTATTGCGGCAGGAGTAAAGACGCAATGGAGGAACAGTCAGGACTTTCTTCTGTTTTTCTCCAAGAGTGGACGGCATATATTTAATCCGCAATTTGGTGACTACTCTGAGTCATCGAAGAAGCACTACGGGGATCAGTCTTCAACGAAAGGGGTCCGACATGAAGTCTACTACCCTCGCCGTTGACCTGGCCAAATCCGTTTTCGAGCTGGCTGTAGGTGATGCCTCGTGGAAGGTCATCGAAACCCACGCCTCACCCACAGGCAATTCGACCGCTGGTTGCGGACGACATTACCTGTTGGCATTCTGGCGAGACATGATATGGAATGGCAGATTACCCGATGCCGCGCCTAGCTCGCCATCCAGGGTGAGGTAGAGCATTTCCTCATCGGGGGAAATGTAGAGAGCTGTGGTGGTAGGGCTGGCATGTCCCAGAAGCTTCTGCAGCATAGGCACGCTCATGGCTGCCTCTGCGGAGTGGGTCCCTCTTGTGTGCCTGAGCCAATGCGTCGAGGCCTTCTGTAGTTTTGCGGCGTCCTCCGGGTGCCCAAGACGCTCCAGTTCCCGCGCCGCCGACTTGAAAAGTTTCCCCAGCAACTTGTAGATCATCGACGGGGTCAGGGGGGCGTCTGCTGAGCGCCCGCCCGTGCGTGCAATGAGCGGCGCGCTCTCCGGCTGTTTGGCCGGGTCGGGGTCGAGACCGCGGTCGGCCAGGTAGTGCCGCAAGACCTGCATGACCGCTTGGGGCATCGGGACTGATCGCTGCTTTCCGCCCTTGCCGAGGACATTCAGCATCCATCGCACGCCCAGGCCGCTTTTCAACGGTTTCTGGTAGAGCCGCCCGAAGCGGGCGTCGGCGAGTTCCGCGCTCCTAAGCCCGGTGCCATAGGCGAAAAGCACGACAAACCGCAGACGGCTGGTCGCTTCCCCCGGCGGCAAGCGGTCCAGGTGTTTGACCAGGAAGGCCATCTGCGCCCGCGAGAGCGCGTGGGACACCTCCACCTCCGGCAGTCTCTCGCCATCCCCGATCTGGGCCTTGGGCTCGGCCACGGCCCGCAGGGGGTTGCCGTCCAGATAGCGGGCGCCCACCAGCCAATCGAACAGGACTTTGAGAATACGAAAGGCTTGTTGGCGGCTGCGCAACGTCAGCGGGCCATCGAACGGGCGCCATTGGGATGACCATCGCGGCGCGTGCTGATCCCCAACCCACCGCTCGCGTGGGATTTTCCAGGGCCATGCCTTGGGATCGGTGCACGGCAGCGACGCAAGCCAGGCGAAATAGTCGGTCACGTCCTCGATGGCGAGGCTGGACAGGGCGCGCTGCCGCTCCAACACCGCCCAGAGCAGGAGGCGTTCTGCCTCGCGACGATAAGCGCGCGCCGTGTTCGGGTTGCGTTGGGTGGCCAACCAGGCCTCGATCGCTGCGTAATCGTTGGGGGCGTTGAGACGGCAGCGCCCGGGCAGACGGTTCGTGCCGCGGCTGCCGTCGAGCTCCACCGGCGGCGCGAAACCCTCGAAGGGCACCAGGGCTGCCGATTTTTGGCTCTCCCACCCCGGCATGGCCCGCATCGTTCTGACTGCCCGCAGGGGCACCCGCGACTCGGGCTTAAGCCTGCCCAAGGTGTCCTCATGGCTCACCAGCCAGCGGACCAGGCGTTCCCCGCCCTGCTTGCCTAGACCGCGAATTTTCCCCCACCAGCGATGGCGCTCACTGGCGCAGTGATGCAGCGCCCCGATCGTATAGACCTGGTGAACGATCAGGCGGGCGGCCAGCGGGGGCTCGAACCAGGCCGCCACCGAATCCTCGGGTCTCGGCGCGGTGACGAGCAGGCTCTCGACCCAGACCAGGGCGGCCAGCTGGCGATCGAGCAAGCGCTGGCGCTGGCGGGTTTTTGGGCTGTGGGCTTCCGGGTAGGCCTCCCCATAGTGCTCGGCCAGTTCCCGCTCCGAGTAGACGCCGCCCGGGTCCACCTGCTCGCGGTACTGCTCCAAGGTCGGCAGGGCGAGCGCCGGCGGGCCGGGCTCGCCCTCCCGGGCGGATTTATCCACCAACGGCAGACGCAGCAGGCGGATTTCGCCGAACCGCCCGTGCCGGCGCGCGGCGAGGGTCACGGCGTCCCGAATCCAACGCAGGGTTGACCGGGTGGCTCTCAGGTCTATGTCGTCACCCAGATAGCGCTTCGCCGCCTCCCTGAGGTCCACGCCCTGCAGCCAGGCTCGGTAGAAGGCCAGGTGGTCGCGGCCGAGTTTGCGACCGCCGAATTCGTCGGAACGGCTTATTTCATGCGGCATGCGGCGGGTTCGGGTTGCGGCGGCCTAGATAGACAGAAAATATAGCATTCCCGATAATAACAGTTATCAGGAATGAATGAATATAAAAAAGAGCCCCAGACTCAACATGAGGGGCTCGGTTCTGCATAAGGCCTTGCCTGAATTGGCGGGCGTCTCAGAAAACGGAAAGGCGTGCGGTAGGCGCGTCCTATCCTGTGCTGCCGTCATCCGGCTCATCTTGCAGGATCGTTTCGTAGTCCCGACCGCCGTAGAAGACGCCGACGATGGAAACCACCCCGTCGTCTACATCGAAGGCAATCACCGCCCGCTTCTTGTAGCTGGTAACGCGCAGCCCGGGCCGCACGTCATCGCGCTTGGTGCCGCGAAGGGGGAACGTGTGCAGGCTCTCACAGTAGCTCACGATTGCTTCGGTGTATCGCGCCGCAATGTCGGGGGACGCCGCTTCGGCGATGTAGTGGAAAAGCTCCGCAAGCTGCGCCTGGGGCTCCGGACTAGAGACGACGCGATAGCTGATCGCGTCTTGGCGTGTTCGGCGGCCAGACGGGCGCGCACCTGGTCCGCGGTGACGGCTCGGGACGGTTCGGCTTTCAAGGCGTCATAAGCGGGGCCGACTTGGTTGTGCAGCCAGTTCTCGACGGCGCGATCCCGCGCCATCAGCGCACGCAGACCGTCTCGGATCACTTCGCTTTCACTGGCGTACTCGCCAGCGCGTACCTTGGCCTTCACGACGTCCGCCATGTCGTTAGGCAGGGTAATGCTCATTTGCTGTGTGGTTCGCATGGTCCGCTCCTTGCTGTAATAGGATTTAATCCTACTGCTTTGGTTGGCTGCAGTCCAGCCTTCTCGAAACTCGCCGTTTGGCCTCATCAGCGTTAGGGACACGCTGAAAAATTCAGCATTTGATCGATGACGAACCTGTTCAGCCGAAATGTTCCGATGAGCGTGACGAATCGAGCGGCGATCCGCTCGTTGAGTCTTTCGATGGCCCGCCGTTTGGCGCTTGGTCGCTCGAATTCACCCGCCTTCGCCATCTCAGGACGCACCTTGGGCATGAAGCGCAAACAATCGCCGCTTGGCAATCAACAGATTCGCCAAGCCAAACAGCGTGAAGAGTTGCGCGGCATTCTTGGCCAAGCCCCGGTAGCGCACCTTCCGCAACGCAAACACGTTCTTGACGAGGTGAAAGGGATGCTCGACCTTGGCCCGGATGCTGGCCTTGATCTGCTCGGCCCGCTCACGCAGTCGACCGCTCTCGCTGTCCGGCAGCGCACGGCGCTTGCCCGGCCGCAAGGCGACGTGCCAAGTCACGTCGCTGCCCTGGTTCTCTTCCCGTTTCTCGACACCCTGATAGCCCGCATCGCCGAACACCGTCGTCTCCTCGCCGTGCAGCAGGGCATGGGCCTGGGTGACGTCGCTGACATGAGCGGCAGTGGTGACGATGGTGTGGGTCAGTCCGGATTCCGCATCGACCCCGATGTGCGCCTTCATGCCGAAGTGCCACTGGTTGCCCTTCTTGGCCTGATGCATCTCGGGGTCGCGCTTGCCGTCCTGGTTCTTCGTCGAGGACGGCGCAGCGATGATCGTGGCATCGACCACCGTGCCTTCCCGGAGCATCAGGCCTTTTGCGGCCAGATGCACGTTGATGGCGGCAAAGATGCGCTCGGTCAGCTGGTGCGCCTCGAGCAGGCGACGAAACTTGAGGAGCGTGGTGGCGTCGGGGGCCGCCTCGCAGCTGAGGTCGATGCCGACGAAGCTGCGGATCGCCTGGCTGTCGTAAAGTGCGTCCTCCGTCCCCTCGTCGGACAGGCCGAAGCACTGCTGGGCGATGTACATGCGCAGCATACGTTCCAACCCGATCGGCGGCCGGCCACGCCCCTCACCCTTCGGGTAGAACGGTTCCACCTCCGCCAGCAGCGCAGGCCACGGCGTCACCGCATCGATCTCGCCGAGAAACCGGTCGCGCCGCGTGACTTTCTTCTTGGCTGCATACTCGAGGTCAGAAAAGCTTCGTTGCATCGCTGTCTTTCAATCAAACATCGTCACGCCGATTCTCGCAAAGCCCACATCACTTCGATAGCATGGCTGGCGAATAAATCAGCGTGTCCTTAGCTGCAGCAAGCTGCCAGCCCGTCACCCCGCCCCAGGTGACGCACAGGCGGCCGACAGGGGGCCTACTCCCCTCCCCCTTACCCACTGAGAAATCGGGGCTTGGCGTGTTCCCCTTGTACTGGCGCATGCAACAGCATGATTGCATGCGGGCATGTACGGATGGCTTTGGCGTCAGTAGCCGGAATGCGAATTTGCAGGGGAACGTAAGGCTTGGTCGCACCCAGATCGAGATCGTTACGGCGGGCCGGGCGGCTCGGGCTACCGCCCTTACCCCCCGCCCTGATCAAGAACACTGATGTGGTAGTACCGTGCTGGTACTATACCGACATGGTACTGACATCGTGCGAGCGCAGGACGGACGTGGCAGCGCATGCTGGCCGTGGCACCCCATCCCGGAGGGACCAACCGTCGTCGGCGCTCGATCGGCTCCTGCGCACCCCTCCGGTTGCGAACGGTACTGGTGTGGTACCACCTTGACACCGGTGCCGCGCCAGTTGCATACTGCCACCATACGGATACTGTGTGAATACCATACTGGGGTGATGTGATGATCGTGCTTATCGGGGGTGAAAAAGGGGGCACTGGTAAATCGACGGCTGCTACCAATCTAGCCGTTTGGTGCGCGCTAGAGGGAATGAAGGCGATTTTGCTCGACGCGGATCCGCAAGGCACGTCGCGCAACTGGAACGACCGCCGCATCGGAGCAGGGGGGCTTCCGGCCATTCCTTGCCAAGCGGGCGCCGGAAACATCTTCAATCATGTACAGGATCTGACCAAGCTATACGAGCACGTAATCATCGACGCCGGCGGTCGCGACTCCAAGGAGTTACGTTCTGCTGCCGTCGTGGCGGACACCTGGTATACCCCGGTGCAGGCCTCTCAACCCGACCTTGAGACGCTCAGCAAGGTGCGCGAGCTTGCTCAGCAAGCGCAGGCCATGAATCAGGGCCTGAGCATTCACGCATTTATCACCCGCGCACCCACTCACCCGAACATTGACGAGTTGGCCGAAGCGAGAAGCCTCATCGCCGATTTCCCGGACTTCCCAGAGTTGCGGCTCGCCGATTCAGTGATTTTCGAAAGAAAAGCCTATCGGGATGCCATGATTGAAGGAAAGAGCGTAATCGAGTCCGGCAATTCCAAGGCGAAGGCCGAAATTCAACTTTTGGCGCAGGAGATATTCCAGTGAACAAATTCAAGGTGCCGAAAAGCATTGATCCGGAAAAACTGGATGCCTTCGTGGAAGGAGCAACGTCTATGGCCGCCCAACCGTTAACGTCGGTGCCGCCGAGAAATTCGGTTGCGCCACCCCGTCCGGCTCTCGCTTTTCCTTGGAAGCAGTTTGCTCCCGACGCGCTACCCAAGACCGGTATCAATTTGCGACTCAACGACTATGAGCATCAAGCCTTGAAATGGCTTGCCGAGAAAGATGATCGCAGCTTGCAATACACCCTGAAACGGCTGCTTAAGAAAGCGCTTGAGGCGGAATTACCCCAGTAGTACACCAGCACGGTGTGGTACTGGTGTGGTACTGTCGGAGGCAATAGGAAACCCTTTAGCACGACGCGCTGGCCGCGCCCACCCACCACAAGTGGCGGACGAGAGGTGGGGGTTGTCGACTCATCTGGCGCTGTTGGCGTTGTCGCGAATACTCGATTCACCTTGTCGCCCTACTAAGCGCGAACTCCAGCAGGTCGGTGTCACTGGGGGGCGCGCTCCAATACCGCTCGACTAGCCAAGGGAGAAATGCCTCCCTAGCCACCGCACTAGCCAAGCCCTTCTTCTGCATCATGCCCCGCACAGAGGGGGAAGCGCCCGAGAGAAACTCCTGTTGCAGGGCCAATTGTTCCTTTTCCGGCAATGCCTCGTACTTGGCGAAGGCATCCTGCCGCCGTACGGCCTTGAGTTCCGCGAGCAAAGTCTCGCGCGAGGGTTTTTCAGGCCTTGGCTCCGGAGAGTGGAGGGCAGGTGGGGCGGCCGGCGCTTTAGACGGCAATGCCGGCGTCTCGGCATAGCCCTTGCGCAAAGCGTCCTTCAAGAGACCTGCGGGGCTTAGGACAGGGGATTGGCGCGTGGAGCGCATTCTTTTCTCAACCCAGTCCAGTGATGCCCGTAACTGTGTTTCCTCGAACTCGCAATAAACTTTCTCGGCCTCGCGCTCGGACAGGCCGAGTTTTTGCATCCTCGCCAAGATGCTGAGATCGAAGAGGTTAGGCTCGCCCAGAGGAAGCCCCGCTTGAATCTTCTGGGTCACCAAAAATTGTATCTGCAGAACCTTGTTGCCAACCTTGTGCTCTATCAGTTCCATTGAGAGATCGGTCAGCGTATTGATCTCTTTGAGGGCCTGCATGATGTAGTCCCTTTTAAAATACTTGTAGCTTCGCTCCTTGGTTGGGTCAGGGGGCACTCCCGTCAGGATCGGTTCCCACCAACTCCAATCTTGGCGCATCGTAAGCGAGCCTGGAGAGGTGACATACCGACACCCCAGCTCATAGAGGGCTAGGGCGGCGTATGACCTGAGTTCACCCATCAAACGCAGCGACAGCTTCGCGTACATATCGGGGGTCATGAGCCGCTTCCGTATCGATGGAGCATAGCTCCATTGAATCAGGGTCGGGCCCCCGCTGTTTTCTATTATTTCCACGCTCGCGATAAGGGTTGTTACCCCCCATCTGCGGCCTGACTTTTGGCCACTGGTCCATTCCACTTGCGTGGCAACCATCCGTCGAAGGTGTTCCTTCACAAGCTTGGTGTCGTTGGAATCGAAAGTGGCATTAGCAAGCACGTCACCGAGTTTGGCCTCGTGCATCTCCTTATCCTCCCCTTGCTGCTGGGCGAGGCGGAGGAGGGCATTGAATAGTTTCCTCGACAGCAGCGTTAAGCGGCCTGACTTCGGGCTGATCGTGATGGCCTCTACAGCCTTGCGAATCTCGCCAATCTCATCAACAACGCTCAGTTCACCCTGCTTTTTCTTGGCCATATCCTGGCTCCTCACAGACGTGACCCTCAGTCTAACCCAGGGCGGTGAAAAAGTACGGTGATAATTTGTAACCAGCATTACTCACCAGCGGCGCGCTGTTGCAAGCTAACTACTCTGCAAAATCAATGGGTAACTGGCGGTTACAACAAACAAGGTGAGCTTCTACGGGAACGTTGCGGAAAGGTGAGGCTTTACGGGAACGCTTCAGATGGGCATAACCTGGCCGCACCGCTGGGGGAGAAACGGCCAAAACAAGAGCCCATGCGGCATTCCGCCGATCACCAAGGATTAGATCGCTTGTAATGTGCGTAGCGATGTTCATATGCGTTGCGATTTGAAGGTGAGCTTCTACGGGAATGGCAAAAAGGTGAGCTTCTACGGGAACGAACAAGGGCCGGGCGGCACGGCATCCAGAGGAAATATAATTCACTATCAGTCTATTACAGGAGTAGAGTGGCCGACATCGGTGAGGAAATACGGGAACACTCGTGGCGGCGAGGTAAGGGACTGACGAATATTGTCGAGCGCGCCAATGGTGAGCATCTCCGGGAGCGCAAGTAGGCGATAAGTAAGGGAGCACTCTCATCGTATCCAGCATTAAACCGAAACTGGCGTGGATTCTTAGCGCGCCACGCAGCTACCCGGCAGGACGCTCCCGTAAAGCCTCACCTTTCCCTAGATTCGGGCGCCGTAAGTGGGGGGTTCCCGTAGAGCCTCACCTTCGATTCCCGAACGATCTCACCGATGTTCCCGTAAACCCTCCCGACGCTCCCGTCAGAGCTCACCATCGTTCCCGTAAAATCTCACCGCAAACGCCGGAATGCCGCATAGATACTAGTGATCCTGACTTGGTAAGGTTCTTATAGGTTGTTAATTGTTTATAAGATACACACAAAGAGGCTGTGTCATTTGATCAACCCGTTCCCGTAAAGCCTCACCTTGGTCAACCACAGTGCTGTTAGTTCCTACTAAATAGGTCGGTTTCCATATCCTCCTGCAGCAAGTATCGGCACGATGCCGTCTTAGGGGAAATGGACCGCCATCCTCTGCGGGTTTTCATGCAATCATGATGGCATACCGGAAGGCCAGCTTGCTTCCATGACCCCTCTCCGAATCCCTCTGTTGTTGAAAATCCCCACCGCATCACAAGACTCCCGCCACGCGCCTCTTTGAGGGCTTCGGCCCTAACAGGTGCCTCCTAGTCGGGGGCGCCACCGGGACCAAACGACCCAGACAAATCAACGCGAACTCAACGCTCAGACTTGTCTATAGGGGGAGGGGGGTCGCCGGCGGCGTCAAAGATCGGCGTTTTCGCATTCCAGCGGCCGTAGGGATGTTTTTTTGCCATTGCCATGTCGGCCGGCATGGGCCACCCCAAAATTTTACCTATAGACCGTTTAAATCGGTCGTTCTTTCGATCGCCTGAGTTTTACCCCTAAAGCGGTTGGCGCACAGAACCGCGAGCGGCTGCGTGCGCCGCTTGAATCCTGGTGATCGCTATTGACGGCGCCAAGAGCGCCGCCGGTTTCTTAGCGCGGGGCATGCCCCGCGCCGTGGCGTGGAAACCCATGATCCAGGTCCATTCCCTTGCGTCGATCCGCTCTTTGGGTCCGCCCTCGCTGGCGTCGTGCTGCGCGGGCGGGCGCTCGCCGGCCGTTGGCCTGCAAGGCTTGGGCGCCAAGCTGTCCACCCTTCGGGCCGGGCGCGCTTTCGCGGCATAAACGGCCTACGCCCCGCTGCGCGGGTCCCCTCCGTTTATTCCACGACCCGCCCTTGGCCACGCATGGCACGCCGCCTTGCACCGCGCCTGTCTCTCCCGCGCCCCTTCGGGCCGCACGCCCCCAGCTCCCAAGTGAGGCGGCTCCAAAGAGCAGATTTTCAACGACGCAGGAGGCAAAGCATGACCCAGACCATCGACCACACCACCAACAGCGCAGGGTTTTCCCCCTGCACCCCCGAGGCTCACCAAAGAGCAGCTTTCGACACCCCAGACACCACCCAGGACCAGGAAGGAACATCGACCATGCACACCGCGACCTATTCCCCCGACGACAACAAGCTGAGACTGTATCCGGCTTACCGGCTGGCCGCAGACGAATATGCGCTCGTGAAGGAGGTGGGCTTTAAGTGGGCACCGAAACAAGAGCTTTTTGTCGCACCCATGTGGACGCCGGCACGCGAGGACATGCTTATTGAGCTTTGCGGCGAAATCGGAGACGAGGATAAAAGCCTGGTCGCGCG
>JAJZRT010001084.1 GCA_021802595.1 Pseudomonadota bacterium | reverse complement strand
TCTCGGCAAGCTGCACGCGGCGCGGCGCGTGGCGCGCACGATCTACCTCGGCTCCGCGCCGACAGCGGCGGCCGCGCATCGCGGGCTCGAGGATCGGCGGGTGAAGCTGGGCTGCGTGATGCCGGGTGAGTCGGCGGCGGTGTTCGGCGATGCGTTGCGGCGTCTGGCAGCGGCGG
Organism: Pseudomonadota bacterium; assembly: GCA_021802595.1. Next base: position 2,330 of record JAJZRT010001084.1, on the reverse strand, counting down.
CGACCTATCTATACCAGGACGGCCCGCGCGCCTGGTACGCGACGCAGCCCACGGTCACCAAGCTCGCCGAGGACCGCGCCGAGCAGTTGAAGCGCGACCCCGACAAGGTGGCCGCGGAGTTGGATGGGCGCGTGCGCGCCGATCTGAAGAAGCCTGGTGACTTCTCGCGCGTGCACCCGCTGCCGCGCTCGGGGGCGGACGTGCCCGACGACCTCGACGCGCGGCTCGTCGTGCTGCCGCCGGAGCACCCGTACAGCAAGGAGGAAGGAAACCCGGCGGAGACTGCTGCGCGCGCGATCCTCGAGTCGCGCGGCAACACGCCGCGCCTGTACCGGAACACGCTTGTGTTCCTGGCAGCCGACAAGGTCCGGCTGCAGGACCTGGACGAAGCGCTGCGCAAATACCTCGCCTGGGCGTCCATCCTGGCTGAGCAAGAACCCCTCGACCTGAGTCCGTTCCAGGTCCGGCAGGCGGAAACGCAGAAGCAGGCCGCAGACGCGGCCGTTACCGCGCGCTTGCCGGAGACCTACCAATGGGTGCTCGTGCCGGAGCAGAAGACACCGCAGGCAGCAGTGGAGTGGCACGCGCTGCGCCTGACCGGCGCCGACGCGCTCGCGGTCCGAGCGAGCAAGAAACTGAGGAGCGAAGAGCTGTACCTGACGAGCCTCGGTTCGACGATCCTACGTAAGCACCTGGACGACGTGCCGCTGTGGCGGGGCGATCACGTACCGGTGCGGCAACTCGTCGAGGACTTCGCACGCTACCTGTACCTGCCCCGGCTCGCCGCGCCGGAGGTGCTGGTGCAGGCGATGCGCGACGGCGTGGCCTTGCTCACCTGGCAGACCGACACGTTCGCGTATGCCGAGAGTCATGACGAGGCGGGCGGCAGATACCGCGGCTTGCGCTGCGGGCGCGTCGTCTCGCCGGGAGCGGAAGATGCCGGACTGATCGTCAAACCCGATGTCGCCAGGCGACAGCTCGACACCGAAGTGCCGCAGCCCGGGCCAGCGGGGAACGGCGGCGCCGCGCCCGGAACGCCTCCTGCCGGTGGGCCGACGGGCGGAACGGAGTCGGCGCCCGGTGCACCGCGCCAGCCGCGCCGTTACCACGGCACCGTGAGTCTCGATCCGGCGCGCGTGGGGCGCGACGCGGGCCGGATTGCGGAAGAGGTGATTGCGCACCTTGCTGGGCAACCCGGCGCCGAGGTTTCGGTCACGCTCGAGATCGCGGTGCACCTGCCGGGCGGCGCGAGCGAGCAAACCGTGCGAACGGTCACCGAGAATAGTCGCACCCTGAAGTTCACGAGTCACGGTTTCGAAGCCGACTAACAATCGCTTGTCGGAAACGGGAGTGCGATTTCAAGAGGTGAGCTCACTGGCGTCCGGTATCGGCGCAGTCCATGCGGACCTATATGGTGACCGATGAACCGATCTGAACCTTTATCGAATCTTGGGGCGTATCGATTCGGTCGACGCTGACGAGGTGGGTGATTTCAGTAGTGAACAAGGCGGTGCCCGCGCGTAGTTGAAGGCTCATATCGGACCGGGCGTTCTTGATAAGCGGCCCCGTCGGGGGTCGAAATCGTCCTTTGTGTTACCGATTTCCCGCCCACACGACCGGCAGCGCCATGAGCCGCGCCCAGCTGCGTGTGCTGGCTCGCTGGATGGAGGGGCCGGCGTTGGACTCGCCGGCCCACCAGGCGTTGGACTGGGCGAGGATCAGTTCGGGACGCTGCGCCATGGCCTCGAGCCAGGTCCAGGGTTGCAACTGCTCGATGCAAAGCGACGACCAGACCCGCAGACCGTCGACGTAGTAGACGCGCTGCCACCAGGCCGGCCGAAGGGATACGGCCTTCCACGGCAGCCAGTCGCCGCCCAGCAGCAGGCCTGCGGCGGTGGCGACGGGCACGGGATCCGCGTCGCCGCGATCCGCGCGCACGACGGCATCGCGGGCGGCGGTCTGCGCGCCGAGCAGCCAGATCTGCCCCGGCGGCACCGCCGCGGCGAACTGGGCGCGCGTGCCGGCGTACCAGTCCGGCAGGACCGATTCGGGGAAGACGACAACCCGCGCGCCTGCGCCCTGGCGCAACCCGTCGGCAACGAGCGCCTGGCTGTTGCGGATTTCGACGAGAACGTTGCCGCGGTCCGGTGGAACGCGGGTCTGCACCCCCACCCATCCACGGGGAGCGTGGGGCGCGGGGCTGGCGGCCGCCACGATGTTGGCGCAGGCCGACACCGCCAGAACCGAGGCGAGAATCCCCTGAGCCGGGCGGCTTGCGCGCATCGCGGCGGGAAGCGCGGCGACCGCCGCGGAGATGCCAAGAACGCCAC
>JAJZRT010000029.1 GCA_021802595.1 Pseudomonadota bacterium | reverse complement strand
GCTTCGTGCATAGAACTTCTGACCGTTCCCGGTCAGAAGTTCTATGCACACACGGCGGCCAGCCCAGTGAACTGGTGCAGTCGCCTTCTGAAAACGACATAGAGGCGGCTCCCAATGTGTTCAGAAAACGACCGTTTAGCGGACACGGCTCATGGGTGAGCTATGTTCCCGGCGAATATGGCTCACCCATGAGCTATATCGACGGCCAGTCAGCTTGCTCGAACGGCAATGACGAGAAGAAGGATCAGCAGAAGGGTCAGGGGGTCGAGCATTTCAGGCCTCATCGGGTGGTGAATACCCGACCAGCGTAGTGTCACGACTTGCCCGCCACCACTGACTAAAACGGCCTTACCCCTGGTGGAAATGGCTACAGGAGCTCGCGGCCAACGGGCTTGGTATCGAGCCAGGCGCGATCGGCGGCGGACAGAGGTTGAGAATAGTCGGAGTTGGCCAGTAGTTCCGCCAGCGTGTAATGCGGCTTCTGCTGGGTCAGTTGGTGGGGCTCGTCCTCTTGGGCGGCGCCCACGGGCGGCAAGTTCTCGGTAGTCATGCGCTTATTCCAACGTCAGAAATTAAGGTGGCCAGGTGGATCAGGACCGGCCATCCTCGATGAGCTTCTTGATGTCGGCGCCGGCGGTCGGCGCCTCGGCCATGAACTGGTGCATGGACTGCACGGCACCGACCGTACTATCCAGGATCTGCTGCACCTCGGCCATCACCTGGGCGTGGGGAATGCTCGGCCGGGGGTCGTCGAGCGAGGCCTGCACCGCTTCACGGAACGCGTCGTCGTCGGCGATCTGGGCAACCATCCCAGCCCTCGCCCACTGCTCGATTACCTGGTCGGGATCGACGCCGTGGCGCTGCGCGACTGCGGAGGCTTCGGCATAGAGGAAATCAGAAATCTGGATTGATGGCATGTGGATCTCCAGCCAAAAACCAACGTCAGAAAAACCCTCAGGGTATTCCATCTTCACGCGAAGGAACACGCTTGGCAGCCGGTTACGCTGTCGGGGCATCCCACGCTCACGCGGAGGAACCTGGCCTTCTCGCCCTGCCCCTGCAGATCCTCAACTTCGGGGGCACCCCACGTTCACGCGGAGGAACCCGGACCGACTTCAACCGGCGCCGGTGCAATGAGGGGCACCCCACGTTCACGCGGAGGAACCTCTGCCCGATAACGTACTGATATCAGACCGGATACCGCAAGCAGCATTCCCACACGATTCCTTTTGCATGAACATGGATTCGGACTTCACAGGGGCAACCATCGCACCCTCCACCCGCATAAGTTCGGCGGTACCTCCGCCTACCGCTGGCATTAGGCCGCCAGCGAGGGCTCGCGCCAGGATGTTCCTGGCAGCATTCACGTCGGCATGGTCGCTATGACCGCAGACCACGCACGAAAACTTGTCCTGAGTCTTCCGATTCTCGGAATCCACATGCCCGCAAGCTGGGCATTCCTGACTCGTATAGGCCGGATTCACCGCCACCACCTGGCGGCCGGCCCATGCCGCCTTGTACTCAATCCGCCGGCGTAGATCTCCAGCGCCGACGTTGAGCATGGCTGCATTCAAGCGAGCCTTGGCCCGGGCATTGTTGGGCAGATAGCAGCCGGTTTCCTCGTCGGCCTTCGGCGCCGGCGCCCGCGTCATCCCCTGCAGGTTCAGATCCTCGAGGGCAATCAGGTCATGGCCATCCACCAGTTCGCGGCTGACCCGATCCTGCCAACACTGGCGACCGTCCGTAATCCGGGCATACAACCGAGCGATGGCGAGCTTCGTCCGCTCCCGTGAGTTCGATCCCTTCTCCTGCCTGGCCAGCTTCCGGCAAAGATGCACGAAGCGCCGTTGCCGACCAGGTGAAAGCAGCGCCGGCAGATCCACATGCTCGCCTGTCGAGAGTGTCACGGCGTGGGCCACACCGATATCGAGGCCGACAACGCGGCCGGTAGGCTCGTGCGGCTGGATCTCGCGCTGACAGGTGAAGGATGCGAAATAGCGCCCAGCAGCATCACGGATGATTGTTACCGACTTGGACCCCAGGGGAATGCCACGCCGGTCCCAATTCAGCCGAAGAGGAGAGTTCTGCTTACTGAGAGCAAGTTGGCCGGCAGCCTCATTCCAGCGGCAATGCACGATGTTGTAGGTGGCGCTGGCCTCAGTGCGGCCGGCTTTCTTCATCTTCGGAAAGCCTGGCGTACCGCCCTGCTTCACCCTCCGGAAGAAATGCTGGAACGCTGTGTCGGCGTTGGCCGCTGCACGCTGTAGGCATTGATTGCTGGCCAGCGTGGCACAGTCCCAGCCCGTTTGCTTTTTCCAGACCGGGATTGCGCGATGGAAGCCGTACACCCCGGGGTACTTATCCCCGATCGAGTGCGCATGCCGCGCCATCTCGATGCAGAGGTTGTAGACCACACGGCTCGCCTCGAACTCGATGTCGAGCTGGCGCACCTGGTCAGCTGTCGGATAACAGCGAACGCGATGTCGGGCGGTTACTGTGGTCATGGCCAAATTCAGTAGGCAGTGAAGTCTTGGCCCTGCGAGAAACGGGATTGCCAGTGCTTGAGGTACACGGCGGCGAGTTCCTGGTTATTCCACATGACCAGGGCGTTCTCACTATTCTTGTGCGCGGCGGCATCACTGAAATTGAAGGAACCAGTTTCGACGGTGCGGCCATCGACGATGATGGTCTTGTCGTGGTGGATGGCGTAGACCGAGATGGTGCGGACCCGGCAGCCGGCATTGACCAATGCCGCCAGGGCGTGCCGGGCTTTGCCGGAGCGATCCTCGCTGACGTTTGCCTTGTAGTCGGCAATGAGGGCAACGTCGACGCCACGGTGCCGGGCATCCAGGAGGGCGCGGACGACCGGCGCCGAGGTGAAGCTGTAAGAGAGGATGCGGATCTCACGCTGGGCGCTACCGATCACCTTGAGCACCAGCTTTTCCGCCCCCTCATCCGGCGAGAAGCCGACCTCGATGTTTCCGGTGCCGGCGACTGTCGTCGTGGTATTGCCGAACTCGCCGACAATGGTCTCGACCAGGCCCTTGCGAGCATAGGCCGGCGAGCTGGCCAGCACAGCGGCGGCCAGGCAGGCGGTGAGAAGGGACAAGGCCCGCATCAGCGCACCGACGTCTTGGTATCGGTGGCCACCGGCACTGTGGCCGACCGTTGTTCCAGGAAGGGGATGTAGCCGACGAGCTGCTCGGCCCGCTCAGGCGTGACCTGGCAACGGCCACCGCGGGCGGCCACCAGGTCGCCGATCGAGAGCGATCCGCCGGCTTGAGGATTCGATTGCGAATGCTTAGACGTCATATTGCCCTCTCCAGAAGGTTGAGGAACATCAGCAGAAAGATCAGCGCCGCAAGAGTCGGCAGCGCGTAATAGAAGAAACGCAGCATCACCTTCGAGAACGCGTTATTGACAGCGACCAACGCATCATCAATGCGGTGCAGAAGACGCAAGGCCGGTGATGAGTCCGGAATACCGGCCAGCAGCTTCTGTGCTGGCCGGTGCTCGAACAGCCGATCGTAGAGGTGCTTTTTCTCGGCCATCAGTGCGAGACCTTGGTGTCGATGTGAGCCCCAACCTGGGCACGATCGTCGATGACATGCTCCCGCCCACTGCTGAGGGTCGAATGCGTGGCATTGAGGGCGCCAGCCGCGGCATCAGCGATTTTCCCCAACGTCGAGCGTGGCGGTTCAACAGGGCCGGCACCACTGCCGGAGATCGATGCGCCTGACGCATTCCCCATGTCCGCCGGCGGCGGCACGTAGTTGGGAGCGGACGCACCCGCACTGCTGGAAGAGGCAGAGAAACCGCCTGCAGACGTACTGGAGACCGGGGAACTAGTTGTCGAGGTGCTGGCACTAGAAGCGGGGGCAGTCGCACTACCTGATGCAGAGGCCTGCGATCCGGAGGCGGTAGCGGCCGGCGCTGACGGCGCAGCACCACTACCAGACGCTGGAGACATGCTGCCGCCGCGCGTCGCCTCGATGCTGCTGGCGATCTTGCCACCGGTCGAGGCATCCACCTTTTCGCCAAAGGCACTCTTTGCATTGGTCGCAGCGTCACTCACCCCACTGGACATGAGACCGAGACCATGTTTTGCGACCTCTCCGACCGAATGTGCCGACGCCCCGAGTTTCCCAAGGCCGAGATCCGCACCAGAGGAATACCCCGCCGCCAACGCCTTGGCGAGTCCAGTTGCGCCGGCAGCCGCATCGGTAGCCGCACCAATCGCCTTCCCGCCGGCAGTTGCCGCAGCACCAATGCCTGCCGCACCAATGGCAGCGCCAGCAGCAGCAGCCCCCATGGCACCACCGATCGCCGCACCGCCGGAGAGGCTGGCAGAACCAGACAGCATGGCACTGGCAATGGAGGGAACGAAGAACGCCAGGATGACCATCAAGCCAGCGACGGCAATCACCTCCAGGAGCTGCCCAGGGCTTGAGAAGATCTGTGCCCCATTGGCTTTCAGGATGGCAGCGAAATCCGGCCCAATTTTTGCCATGACGCCGGCAATGAGGTAAATCGTCAGGATCTTCACACCAGTACCCAGCGCATGGCTCAGGACCTTAGTCGCGATGTCTCGGGTAAATGACAGAGCGCCAAAGGCGAGCAGAATTGGCGCCGCAGCGATGACGATCATTGCCTCGACCTGAGCCATAACGAGTTGTGCCGCAGTAACAAAGAACGCGGCAAGCATCATTATTTCGGCGATGATCGCTGTCAGTACGATGAGCGGCTTATCGAGAAACGAAAACGCACCAAGGTCCGCCGCAGCAGGAATGGCAAGCGCCGTATTCACGCCGAGCGATAGCATCCCTGACACATCGAGCGCACCAAGCCCGGTAGCATCCTGCCCAAGATTAAAGAACGTGACGATGATCGCCGACATGATGTTATGGGAATCCTTGATGAGCCACGCGAAGAAACCCCACACGATAAGGTTCCACCCGAACTTCAAGGCGAGGCTTCCCGCCTCCAAGGACTCGTTCACGAGCTGCTTGATGCCCCATACGCCGTTTTCGATCAGCAACAGCACAATGAACAACTTGAGCCCAGCTGATCGGAGGACGGTCTCGAATCCAGACAGGATCTCGGCAAAGCGGTCCATGAGCTTGCTGCCGAGACCCAGTTGGACGGAAGGGTCAGCGGCAAGAGCAGTCGCCGACACGAAGACCAGCAACAACGGCAACCAGCGTTTCATTTTTTGGCCTCGTCCTTCTTCTTGAGAAGAGAATCCGGGTCAAACAACTGCTTGCCACTGCCGTAATTCGGCTGGTTCTTATCAGCATAGTCGCGCGCATTTTTCTGCAAATCGTTGCTCGCTGGTGCCGGCTTAGCATCGTGAGAATCACAACCAGCAACAACGCAGGCCAGAGCCACCATGGAAACCATCACTGCGGTCATCTTTTTCATTTGAAAATCACCTTTCCTTTGCCATATTCATCGGTCTTGAAATTCTTTGCGTTCTGCAGGAACTGCTGCATCTGCGCATCGCTTGCATCCTGCCGGCTCTGCTGACCGGCGATATAGGCGTTCTGGGCCTGCATCTGCGCCATCTGCAGCTGCCGGAGCTTCTGCATCTGGCCGACCATCGCAACGCCGATCTGGTTGCCGGCCTGGACGGCCTGCAGCTGGCCCTGGGCCGAGTTCGAGGCATTCGCGAGCTCCTGCACCATGCCTTGTTCAGAGTCGAATGCTTCCGAGTGCGCCGTGACCATCGCGACCGCATTCTTCACCTGGCCAAGCGTGTTGTCAGACCAGTTCTGGTAGGCCTTGAAGAAGTCCATGCCACTGCCGAAGTTGCTAAAACCCGGGTTCAGAGTCTTGAAGCGAGATTCCATGTTGGACATGGTGTAGGCCATGCTTTGGCCATTGACGATGATGTTGCGCAGATTGGTGAAGGTCTGTGTCATGCCCTGGTCCTGCCACAACTGGCGCGAGGCCTGGCCGAGCAATTCGCTGGGCGTCAGGCGCATCAGGTTGGTCAGCATGGTCTGGTACTGATTCAACTGCGTCACCGTCTGCTGGGCCTGCTCGACGTAGCTCATCACCAACTGGATGTTGTTCATGATCTGCGTCGGCTCGGTGGCGCCGGCGATGGCGCCGGTTGCGAGAGCCGGCAGCGGTGTCACAAGGGCGGCCACAAGAGCGGCCGCAAGGATCTTCGTTTTCATCCCGATCTCCGATTTCTGACGTTGGAATTCAGTGGTACAAAAAAATCAGAATGCCAACGACAAACAAAACCCACAATATTGACTTTGCTATTTACTAACTATTGACCCGTTAAAAATCAATGCGTTAGAAACAGAAAAAATTACAAGTTATGCGGAAGTTTTTGCGTGGGAGCAACGATTTCGCTGCCGTCGAGCATCGCCTGCAGGCCGGCGGTGCCGACACGGCGCAGATAGCGAGCGACAGCCACGACGCCGGCGGCGCCGTCGCGATCGGTGGGAACGGGAGAAGTGGGGCCGAACATGGCCGCCAAGGTGGCCGGCCCAAAACGTTCGTCATTCGAGAAGGCGACACCCATGATGCGAGTTTGGGCGTTGCCGATGGTGATGGCAGAATTGCCAGTAGCCATGATGCGTACCTCCGAAACAGGTTGCGTTGTGGTTAGGCGCTGGCCGGGGTTGCCGCCCCGACTGGCGCCGCTTTACTGCTGTTGCTACTCCTTACGTGCGAGTTTCCCTGCAGCCTCCTCGAGCGCAGGACCAACGATGCTCATCAGCCAGGCCTGCGCGGATCTGACGCCGGCGTTGGCCGCAATGAAATCCAGTTGGGCCTTCTGCCGCTCCGTCAGCCGCAGATTGACCATTTCAGTGGGCTTGTCGTGGCGCTTACCCTCCCAGGGCAACGCCGCAACAGCATGTTCCTCGCGGCGAGCATCGGCACCGGCAGCGAACTGCGCAATCGCCTCGGTCGAGGCCGGAACAGCAGCTGCAGGAGCAGCTGGCTTTGCGATTTTGAATTTCCCTGACATCGGGTTACTCCTGCTCGAAATCGAAAAATTCCTGGCTGAGCAGCTGAACCTCAGCCTTCGCCTGGCTGTTGTCCATTTCCACCACACCCAAGCCCTCCAGGAGCGCATCCCGGAAAACTTTGCGGTCGCGGATGATGGCATCAGCCAGCTTCAACTGGTCGAAGTCGGTCAGCAACTCGGTGGCTTCGGCCACCTCGCGGATGCTCGGATTCGTCGGCGCCATCGACAAGACAGCGTAGGCCTCTAGAGAGGGGTTGAGACCCCGGGCCAGCCCAACGAGCTCGTTGATCGTCGGCAGCGTCTCCAGATCGGCCTGCGAGGCACGGATGGGCGTCAAGAACAGGTTGGCCACGGCGAGCGCCGTCCGGAGCTCGCGAGAGTCTCGCCCGCCGGCATCGATGATGACGACCTGGTAGCGGCCGGCCAGATCCCGCACGGTCGCCGATACGTCACCAGTCCGCTGGACGCAGTGAACGGCTGGCAGGTCCGGACGACGCTGGCGAAGCTCGGCGCGGCGCTCGGAGAATTTGGCAGCCGTGGCCTGGGGGTCTGCATCGACCAGGACGACATCCGCCCCTTCCCGAGCGAGGTGCACCGAAAGATTGGCGGCGATGGTCGATTTACCGACCCCCCCCTTCTCTGCTCCAACGAGTACGATCATACGATCCCCTTTCATATCAAGCTGTATTGGATGAAAGCATAACGTATGATTTCAAACAATGCAAGATGATTCGATATGATATTACATCAAATAAAACAATAGCCGCGTACCCAAGCGTAATTTGGGCTGGAATCGAATCACCGCTAGAATGCGCGCCGGGCGCACAGGGAATCGACCAGCGGCGCCCAGGTGCTTGCATCACAGGGGCGCCGCGTTTCAGGTCGTGAACCCTCGCCTAGAAAGGAGGGTCCGGTATGAGACTCAAGCTAAAGCTGGGACGATTCAGCCTTGAGCTACAACTAAGCAAAGCCATTATTTTGGCCTTGTTGACGTTGTGGTGTTGATAGGTTGATGCCTCGCCGGGGAAGCTCCAACTTCCTCGGCGTTTTTTTATTGTACGCCAAAACGCACCAAGTCAACAGTTCAGGACCGGCCACCGCGCCCGGTCGGCCGCTGCACCGGCGGCAAGGCCTGCACCGCACCACGCCCTCCCTGGTATCGAATAGCAACCCGCGTCCCGACCTGGTGGGCACCATCCAGATCCGACTTCCGATGGATCACCGTACCGCGGCCGACATCCTGCACCAGGTGGTGAGTGGTCTCGTGCAGGATCTCGCCCTGGTAGCGTACGCCGTCCATCTTCGCATCGGCCCAGTCCGGGTGCCGGCCGTGCTCCCTGATCCAGTTCGCGGCGAGCTCGTGACTGGTGGCCACGTCCTGGACGGCGGAGGCCTGCGGCCGTTCCGGTGGCCGCACAGGCGCCGGAGAAGGGGAGGGTGCAGGACTCGGCATCGGCTTCGCCTCCTTTCCCTTCCCCATCGCCTTTTGTCGCTCACGCTCGAGCATCGGATCGGCGAAGCGCACATCCTGCAGTGCCGGCTCGTCTTTCATCGCCGCAATGACAAGCTTCCTGAATTCCGGGCTGCCGTTGATCGTCAACGTTGCCCCGAACTTCTGCTTTGCCAGGAGCAGGGCCGCCTTGATGCTCTCCGGATCGCCGGCGCCGGCGGCGCTCATATGAATTAACCGCCCATGGTCGGTGAAAGCATCCCGGCTCCGGAGCAGGTACGTCACCGCCCCATTGCCGCGATTCACCCGATAAGTGATGCCGGCGAGGATCTGCGCCTTGGCCACCGGATCAGCTGGTCGCGAATACATGATGCAGTTCTGTTTCAGCAGCTCGGCCTCCTCGAGCTCCAGGCGCTTGCCCTGCCGCTTGTCGGCGTAGGCCCAGCCGCGCAGCTGTGCGATCGCCGCCTGGTTGCCTTCCTCCGCCCGATCCGCCGTCCATTCCCTGAACGTCTTTGGTCGATTCGCTTCCTTGATCCGCTTCCGTTCCTCCGCCAGGTCTGCCGTCAGTTGTGCCCGCGCCTTCACCAGATCCATCGCCAGGACGCTGTACAAGGCCTTCCGCTGGTTCGCATCCAGGCCGCTGCTTTTGACCTTCTCACGCTCCGCTTTGAAGTGGTCGGTGATCGCCTGCCGGCGCCGTGCGACCTCGGCCTTATCCAAGCCCACGGCCACCGACCGGCACTGTTGTTTATATCGCTTGAAATCGTCCTTCAACGCCTTCCTATCCATCGCCCGCTTTTCCCTGGCGGCTTCACGTGCGTTCGGATCGCGTTTCGATCGTTCTTTGAGATAGACGCCTTGGCTCGGCGCATGTCTTTCCTTCGGCTCCTCGAATGCTCCGAAACGCCGCTCCAGATCGGCCCGCTTCTCCTTCCCTGAAAACCACTCTCTAAAGGCATCGCTTGCCTTCACATGAACGGCACCATCCTTATCGCTGATGGTGTATCCGCCCTTCTTCCCTTGGTGAATTGCAAGCCCGTGCTTTTGTAGAGCGGTATGAAGATCCTGCCACGTCGGGTTCTCCGACTTCATCACCTCGCGTATTGCCTTCAACGGTTTCCCACGGCAGTAGCTCTGCAGCGTTTCCTCATCGCCGAAGGTCTCCATCTTGCCGCCCTTGCCGATGGCTGTATTTCCCTTGAATTCCCGTTCGCGTTGCCACTGTTCCAACAGCGCCGCCTCCGTCTTGACTGGCCGGCCTTTCGTCTCGTCCCAACGGTATAGGCCCCGATCCTCCGACCAACCGAATTCCCGTTCCAGATAGCGGCATTCTTCGTGCAGGCTGTACTGTGCCCACTCCGGTGCATGAGCCTTATAGCTTTCTGAATGAACCCGATTCGCCATGATGTGCAGATGGAAGTTGTCGGTGTCACCGTGCCCGATTGCAATCGCCTGGTGTCCATCCAGCCCGAGTGCCTTCAACGTGCGCCGGAAGCACTCTTTCTGCTGTTCCGATGTCGGCTTCTCGCTGGCCGGCCAGGACAGGATGTAGTGAAGCACCGGGTCCTTTGTTCGGTAGCTCATCCGGGCGACCATCTTCATTTCCTTGGCGGCCGTCTCCGGCGTGAGGATGTTGTCGGTTGTAAAGACCTCGCCACGCTCGATGACTTCGCCGGTCTCTCGATCGACTTCATAAAGCATGTAGTCATGCAAGGCCTTGAAGCTCGAACCGCCGTCTTTACGCTTCTCTGAAAAGGTGCCGATCATTGCTCGTCGCCCTCGAAATCAATCGCCTTATCGATGACACGAACGATGTCCCGCAATGCCTCGATTGCTGCCAGAGCGATCTCCTTATCCCTTGCACCGTCGATCTTCTCCGAGAGGAGATTGCGCAGGTTGCCACCTTGCCGGCGGAGCTCATTGAGCATCTGGTAATCCGTGCGCGGAATGATTCGTTTGCCGAGTGAAGCCCGGCGAACGAACTCACTCATCGACACAAGGCATTGCTCCGCATTCTCGCGAAGCTGCTTTTTTTGCGGCTCGGAAAAGCGGATGTAGAGGCGAGTGGTTAGCGGTTCATCGGTCGTCTTGAAAGCCATCGTTCTATCCCTTCTATTTCTGACGTTGGAAACTACCAACGCCGCAAGTTCAGTGCGCTACCGGTGGCGTGCCACCGTCGGGGTCTCGGGGCGAAGCCCTGAGCAGGTCGTGTAGCGGAAGAGTGAGGAGCCGAAGGCGGATTACGTCGCCGCGGTGAGTGTATAAACCCTTTGTGTTTGTACGCTCAACACGCATCCTGTCCGCGTCTTTTACGCCTCTCTTCGTTGCCGCCATTGTTAGCACACAAAACCGGCATTGACAACGTATTGTTGTGGGTAATACGATGGAATCGCTAATCAACAATGGAGGTATTGAAATGGCTGGAAAAGGGAAACGGTTCAACCAAGAGGCACGGGACACGCTGGCTGCATCGCTGGCGGGTCTTCCGGAGAAACCGAAGGTGAAGGAATTCACGGCTGCGGAGCTCGTTCGTTCGCTCAAGTCGGAAATCAAGGCAGCACAGGCGAAGGGCTACACGCTGGAAGAAATCATCGAGCACTTCAAGTCGAAGAACGTCGATGTCGGTATCAGTACCCTGAAAACCGAGACGAGAGCGGCGAAGAGAGCGAAGGGAAAGAACGACGCAGTACTGGCAAGCGCAGGGCAACCGGGAGGCGGCAGCGATGGCAATTGAGCAGCCATGCCCGAAGTGCGGATGGAGCGGTAAGCCAGCGTACTGCAACGCGGCTGATCGTCCGCACTTCGTCCGGTGCACGTGTTGCGGTTTCATGGCCGAGCCAGCAACGAGCCAGGCGGAAGCGGAGGCTTCATGGAATGCCGCGACGATGAAGGCCGACTTTCAGGGCCAGTGTGCGATACCAGCTTACTAGAAGAAGGGAAGAGAAGTGCTAAAGAAGATGGCGGTAAAGCACTTTGAATTTGTCAGGGAACTGGTTATCGACGGCGCGTTGACCGGCGTATTTGATCGGCAGTTAGCCGGCGGCAATGCCGACCACTTGTTCTTCGATGGATTGAAGCGAGCAATCGAAACCGGATTCCTGACAAAAGGCGGGGCAGGGATGCAACGCTTCTGGGGATACATCTACTTCAATCCGGCGCAGGCGAAAGAGCTCCCCCTTGGGTTTGTCATGCTGTGCGGTGATGGGCCAGGGCAGGTTAATGAGTTCTGGATGTCGGCGATCAAGCCGGAGTACCGGAAGCGCGGGCTGGGCAAGCTGATGTTTGGTGAGGTGCTTGCGGCCGAGAGAAAAAGCAATCTGATGTGCCGATGCAATCAAGGATCTGAGATTGCCATGAACATGCTGGTGAAGCATGGCTTCGTGCATGTTGGGACTGGTGATGAAGGAACGCGGTTCTTGATCGATACCAGGATGGAAAGGAAGTTCCAGGATGCGATCAGGAGCGTGATGCAGCGCCATTGATGTTGGCTGCATCACGGTGGGGAGATTCAGCGTCTTTCGACCTGCACGTCTCTTTCGGTGAAGATCGTTTCGAGAGTGGCAGCTTCCGGCCTTATGTCCGTGCGGCGCCGGACGCTCTCCAGGGCGATTTCGATCCGGTAGTCCTGGAAATACTTGAACATGTCGTCAAGGGGAACTTCCAGCTTGTTGCTACCAGTTTTCCCGGTGAGGATGTGCAGGATCAGCGCCAGCGGCGCGGTCATGTAAGGGGTCGATTCATCGTGATTTCCGGCCCCGTCTCCGACACACTCTTCGAGGTCACGGCCGATCAGATCGAGCCAGTAGTCGGAGAGATTGCGGGGCAGTGCCGCCTCCGGCGGCTGGGTCAAAACCTCCGAGCGGAGCAGTTCAAGATCGGAGAGCGGCAATTCGGTTTCATCCATCGTTTTCACCTCCAGAAGCCACCGGCCGGGATGCCGGCGTAGGTTGAAATTCCTGTAAATCGGGAATCCTGATTTACAGGAAAAAGCAGGGGCGAGGGGAAGCCCCCGCCCCGTGTCATTTGGTGTCGGCCGAGCTCTTGCCGGCAGCTTTCGCGGGCTTGGCGGCTGGCGTCGGCGTCATGCTCTTGATGATCGCCGCCTGCTCGTCGATCTGGCGCTGCAGGGTGTTGACGGTGCCCTGCAGCTGACCAACCTGCGCCGAGGCGCCCCGGGCCTCCTTCTGGATCTCGGAGAGCTCGCCGGCGAGGCGCTGACGGTCACCCTCACTCTTCACCAGGTCGGCGGCGGTCTGCTTCTGGCGCTCCTGGGCATCGGCCAGCCGATCGGCGAGGCCGGCGGCTTTCGCCTCCGCGGTCGCGGCCTGGCGCTCGGCATTCGTGCGGGCGGTACGCTCCGCATCGAGGGCAGCCTGCAGGCGCTCGTTTTCTTTCTCCAGAATCGGCATGGCCTCCAGGCGCAGCTGGGCCTTGGCGAGCTCGGTGCGGGCCGCTTCGGCGGCCTGGCGCTCCCGGGCGGCTTCATCGCGGGCGCTGGCCAGGTCGGTTTCCAGCTGGGCGACACGGCCGGCAAGCGTGGCCTTTTCTCCCTGCAGATCCTCGACGGTGGTTTCCAGTGCCTCGATGTGGTTGCCCTGCCGTTCGTTCTCGGCGGCCAGATCGTTGGCGGCCTGCTGGGCATCCAGCAGCTTGGCCTCGAGCTCGGCGCGGGCGGTGGCGAGCTCCTGAGCCATGAAGTCGAGGATGGCCCGCTGCAGGGCCGGGGGCAGGGCCAGGGCCGCTTCGATCTGGCGGGACTGACCGGCCTCCCACTGCTGGAAGAGCTTGTGGATGGTGCCGAGGCTGCCGGAGCCGTGGCGCTCACGGATCAGCCGGGGGTTGGGTTTGGCGCCGCTGGCCTTGATGGCATCGGCGATGGCGGCGACCTGGTCGTAGGTGATGCTGGCTTCGCGGGGCATATCGGCGTCCCTTTCGTTCAGTACGTTACGTTATGATTGTTACGTTACGTTATGATACGAAACAACCGGGATCAATGCAAGCGGTTTTTTGCTGCCTATAGTCGGAAACGGCGGGGAATTCCCGTTTTTTTTATTTCACTGAAAGGCAATCTGTATGAAGAAGAACGTTTGTTCCGCCCTGGTCCTCGTCGCCCTGACCAGCCTTGCCAACGCCCAAACCAACACCATCGAAGTGTCGTCGCCGTCGTTCGGCAGCACCCCGGCCACGGCCAGCGCAGACAACGCCATCGCGGTCGGTGCGGGATCGGTGGCGGGCACCAACCAGGCGGGCGGAACACCGGCCCTGGCGATCTCCCCGCTTTGGTCGTACTCGAACCAGGTGGCCATCGGCACCAACGCGCTGTCGTGGGGTCATGGGGATACGGCAGTTGGCACCGGGGCAATCGCCGTGTCCCAGCCGGCGCCAGG
>JAJZRT010001083.1 GCA_021802595.1 Pseudomonadota bacterium | reverse complement strand
CCGATCTCGCTTTCGCCTGTTGCTGGATTCCTCCCCAGAGGCGATCTTCGGGGTCGACAGCCAGGGCATCTGCACCTTCGTGAATCCGGCCTGCCTTGCCATGCTGGGTTACACGCAGGAGGAAATTCTCGGCAAGGGCATCCATGCCCTGATCCACCACACCTATCCGGACGGCCGCCCCTATCCCAAGGAGCAGTGCCACATTCGCTGCTCCACCCTGGAGGGCAAGCCGACCCATGTGGACAGCGAGGTGCACTGGCGCAAGGACGGCACCAGCTTCCCGGTCGAGTACTGGTCCCGCCAGATGTACCGCAACGGCGAGCTGGTGGGGGCGGTGGTCAACTTCATCGACATCAGCGAACGCAAGCGGATGGAACAGGCGCTGCGCGAGAGCGAGGAGCGCTACCGCCTGATTTCCAGCGTGGCGACCGATCTGCTGTATTCCTGCGTGCAGACGGACGACGGTTTTGTGGCCGTCGACTGGGCGACTGCCTCAGTGGACCGCGTCTTCGGCTACACGCTGGATGAAATCCTGCAACAGGGGTGGTGGCGCAGGTATGTGCATCCGGACGACCTGCCCGAATTCGATCGCAATATCGCCCATCTGGCGCCGGGACAGCGCAGCGAATGCGAACTGCGCATTCTCGCGAAGGACGGTTCCACCCACTACATCCGTGCCTATACGCTGGCGGTGGAGGCGGAAGACGGGAACGCCCGCCACCGTCTCTACGGCGCCTGCCAGGACATCACCGAGCGCAGGCAGGCGGAGGCGCGCATCGAGTTTCTCGCCCACCATGACGTCCTCACCGGCCTGCCCAATCGGGTGTTGCTGCGTGACCGTTTCGAGCAGGCCCTGGCCCGGGCACAGCGGTCGCAGAAGCATGTGGCGATGCTGTACCTCGATCTCGACAACTTCAAGATGGTGAACGATACCCTGGGGCACGCTGCCGGCGACCAGCTGCTGCTGGAGGCCGTCAAGCGACTGGTCCACTGCACGCGCGACAGCGACACCATCAGCCGCCAGGGCGGCGACGAATTCATCCTGCTGCTCAACGAAATTCCGGACATGGAAACGGTGGAACGCGTCGCGGCCGACATCCTCAGACAGCTGGCCGAACCGGTGGAGATCAACGGCCACGCAATGAATGCATCCTGCAGTATCGGCGTCGCCATGTACCCGCAGGACGGCAGCGATTTCGACAGCCTGCTGCAGAAGGCCGATACGGCGATGTACAACGCCAAGGATGCGGGCCGCAACACCTATCGCTTCTTCGACGACCGGATGAACCGGCAGGCCCACGAGCATTTGATGCTGCAGAACCGGCTGCACCAGGCGCTCTACCGGGCCGAACTACAGTTGCACTATCAGCCGCAACTGGATGCCGACAGCGGCAAGGTGACCGGCGTGGAGGCGCTGCTGCGCTGGCACAATTCGGAACTGGGCGACGTACCGCCGGCACGCTTCATCCCGGTGGCCGAAGACTGCGGCCTGATCGTGCCCATCGGCGCCTGGGTGATCGAGCAGGCCTGCCGCCAGGCGCAGGCATGGCGGCAGGCCGGATCGCCCGACCTCATCATGTCGGTCAACCTGTCGGCCTTGCAGTTCCGCCGTGCCGGACTGACCGAGACCGTGGCGGGTGCGCTGGCGCGCAGTGGCCTGCCGCCGCATCTGCTGGAACTGGAGTTGACCGAATCCATCCTGCTGCAGGACGTGGAAAACACCCTGGACACGGTGCAGCAGCTGAAAGCCCTCGGGGTCCGGCTCTCCATCGACGACTTCGGCACCGGCTATTCCTCGCTCAGCTACCTCAAGCGCTTTGCCGTCGACCGGCTCAAGATCGACCAGTCTTTCGTGCGCGACATCAACACCGATCCGGACGATGCCGCGATTGTTACCGCCATCATCCAGCTGGCGCGCAGCCTGCGGCTGGGCATCATCGCCGAAGGCGTGGAAACGCCGGAACAGCTGGCTTTTCTGTGCGAGGCGGGGTGCAGCGAAGTGCAAGGCTACCTGTTCAGCCGTCCACTGGCTCCGGCTGCGCTGGACGCTTTCCTGCGCGCGCACTAGGGCCTGTTCGCGTTACGCGCAGACGGTTCTATGCTGGGAAGATGTCGAATGCCCGCGAGTCCCTGACATGAGCCACAAACACGACACCCTGCTGCGGTCGATTTTTGAAGGCCCGGTAGGCGGCAACGTCCATTGGCGCGAAGTGGAGGCCATGTTGACGCATCTGGGTGCACGGGTGGAGCCGCACCACGGTGCGAGCTTCCGCGTGATGCTGAACGGCGTGGAGGGCTTTATACACCGCCCGCACAACAGCACGACCTGCACCAAACAGGAGTTGCGGCATGTGCGCGAATATCTGGTGTCGGCCGGCGTGAACCCGTCGCAGGGGCAGGCGTGAGAACCGTCATGCGTACCCGGCTGGCGTCCGCCCTGCTGGCCGTGGCCCTCGGCGCGATGCCCGTATGCGCGACTGCCCAGCAGAACGACCCCGTCAGTGGCGAC
>JAJZRT010001082.1 GCA_021802595.1 Pseudomonadota bacterium | reverse complement strand
GATCTGGGCGTCCTTCACGTCCGCCCAGCTGTCCGGGTTGCCGCCGCGCGCCTGCGCGATGCGCCGCGCATCTTCCAGATGACCCTGTCCCTGGTTGTAGCAGGCCAGCGCGAGCCAGGTGCGGTCGGGTTCGGGAATGCGGTCGGGCAGTGCCTCTTTCAGCATCGCCAGATAACGTGCGCCGCCGAGGATGCTCTGGCGGGCGTTGAGGCGATTGCCGATCCCCATGCGGTCGGCCGTTTCAGCCGTCAGCATCATCAGGCCGCGCACGCCGGTCGGCGAGGTGGCGGATGGATCCCACTGCGACTCCTGATAACCGATTGCGGCCAGCAGGCGCCAGTCGATGCCGGTCAGCGTCTGGGCTTCCTGGAAATACCGGCGCAAAGCGGGCAGGCGTTCCGGGCGGCGCTGCAGGATGCCGAGGATGTCCGAGCTGTCCAGTCGTTTGACGTGGCCGAAATAGCGCTCGTAGATGCGCTTGATGGTGCCGTCCTGCTGCGCCTGCTCGACGAAGCGCGCCAGCGCATTGCGCAGCACCTGCGAACTGCCGGTGGGCAGCGCCCACACGATTTTTTGCGTGTCGGGAAGGTCGAACGCCACCGCCAGTTCGGGATAGAACGTGCGCATGGGATCGAAATCCATGCCGTTGATGACGACCGCGTCGTACTCGCCGGCCTGCAGCTGCGCCAGCAGCTCATCCGGCCAGACGTTTTCCAGTGCCGACCAGGTAAGCCCGGGGTACTTGCGCTTCAGGCGCATCAGCATCGGCGTATGGCCCGAGCCGATGATCAGCGCCAGCTTCTTGCCGGACAGATCGGCGATGCCGTGCGGAGCCGGGTCGCCGGTGCGAACCACGATATGGACCGGCGTTTCGAATATCACCGGACCGGCGATCAGGTGCCGGTCATCGACCACGGCTTGCGGCAAGGCTGCCGCCGCCAGGTGGATCTGGTGCGTGTCAAGCAGTTCGAACAGGGCTTCCGGCCGGGGTTTTTCCGTCCAGGTGAGCGTCCAGTTCTGCGACTGGCCAAAGGCCTGGATCAGATCGTGCTCGAACCCGGCAGCCTCGCCGTTGCGCGCGATGTAATAGGTCGCAGGGCTGTTGCGTACGCCTATCCGCAATTCGCCGCTGGTTTCGGGTGGGGGAACAGGACGGCTGCAGGCAGCCAGTGCCGCAGCCAGCATCAGCGCAGCCAGTCTCCCGAATGATCCCATTGTTTTTATGGTGGGCATGGGCACAGTCTGACCGAGAGCGAAATATTCGTCCAGCAAACCGCCCGACTCGGTTACAATACGCGCCGCCGGAGAGGTGGCAGAGTGGTCGAATGTACCTGACTCGAAATCAGGCGTAGGTGCAAGCCTACCGTGGGTTCGAATCCCACCCTCTCCGCCATACCCACCCAGACCCGCACTGGGCATGGGTTTCAAGCACACCAAGGTTTTCCGCAGCGCCACCCCTGGAACCAGACCGGACCTTCCGCTGCCTGCGTGCCTTCGATGATTCAGACAGGGCGCCGGACAAAAGCAGGAAGACCATATCGGAATTCATGGCCCTGTAATACGGCCAAACCATGATGGCTCAATCTGAGCAGCCCGGGAGAACACTCCCGCAGAGACCATCATGCGCATCGCACAATCGCTTGTACTGGGAATGGCCCTCGGCCTGTGCGGCGCTGCGGCCCATGCCATGCTGATGTCGACAGGCGCGGACGGCCCCTTTCAGCCGACCGCGTCAGTCGTTCTCGATCCGACACGGCAAGTATTCAATTTCACGGATATCTTCATCCCGATGGGGGTGACCGTCAGTTTCGGCGGGCTGTCGTCCAGCCAGCCTGTAGAACTGCTGGCCACGAGGAATATCGACATCGCGGGCGTGCTCGATGCCGGCACGAACAGCCTGCTGATCGAAACACCGGGCACGACATGGCTGGCTGGCATGCTGACGACCCGGGGTGGCACGCTCACGCTCGTGTCCGGCACATTGGGTGCTGGAGCGGGCAGCGTCATTGGCATTGCGGGAGGAACACCTCCGGCGGCCAATTGCCCTGGCCATCCGGCAACTGGCGCTGCGGGGGCCCTGAGCATCGGTGGCGCGGGGCCTGCCTTGCTGGCCGCACCATTGCCAAGTCCTTGCCTGGTTCTTCCCGTTGGCAACGGGGTTGCACTACCCGGGGAAATCACCCTCCTCGATCCCCTCCTGCCCTCGACAGTCCCCGAGCCCGGGACGCTGGCCTTGTTGGCCCTGGGCCTGGTGGCCATGGGCAGAGGCAGGCGGCATCACGCTGCGGCAGGGCGTCAGCCGGCAGTGGCGTGACGGTCGATTCCGGCCGGCGCGTCAGGGCGCCGTCTCTTCCTTGTGCTTCTTCCTGATTTCGGCCATCTTCGCGCGCCATTCATCCAGTTCCTCGTCTTCCTTCTCGAGCTGGATCGCGACGGCTTCGAGCGCGCTCATTTTCCTGTCTTCCAACCTGCGTTTCATCTTCGAGCGCATTCTCGACAGCACGAGATCGGA
>JAJZRT010001081.1 GCA_021802595.1 Pseudomonadota bacterium | reverse complement strand
GGACACCGCGCCGGCGTCGATGACGTCGAGCACCGGCACCGGCGACAGGTCCTTGACCACCTGCGCCGCCACCGCCGCCATGGTGTTGCAGGCGATGACCAGCAGCTTGACGTCCTTCTCCAGCAGGAACTGCGCGATCTGGGTAGTGAAGTGGGCGATGGTCTCGACCGACTTCACGCCGTAGGGTACGCGCGCGGTGTCGCCGAAGTAGACGATATTCTCGTAGGGCAGGCGTTCCATCAGCGCGCGCACCACGGTCAATCCGCCGATGCCGGAATCGAATACGCCGATCGGGGAGTGTGCATGCGCGGACATGGGTGGCAGGATGGCGGGATGGCAAAGATGGCATTCTACCCGCAGGGCCGCATGAAGCGGCATTCAGCATGAGCGCTTGCGGCTGCGGATCGACGTGCAACGCGCCGCCGCCCGATCCGGGCTATCGGCGCGTGCTGTGGATCGCGCTGGTGCTCAATGCGCTGATGTTCGGCGTGGAGATTGTCGCCAGCTTCGCTTCTCAGTCGGTGTCGCTGCTCGCCGACGCGGTCGATTTTCTCGGCGATGCCGGCAACTACGGCGTCGCGCTGTTCGTGCTGGGGCTGGCCCCGGTATGGCGCTCGCGCACCGCGCTTTGGAAGGGCTGGCTGATGGTCGGCTACGGCGTGTTCGTGCTCGGCAAGTCGGCCTGGCAATGGTCGGCCGGCGTCGTGCCCGAGCCGTTCATCATGGGCTGGGTGAGCCTGCTGGCACTGGCGGTCAACGTCGGTGTGGCAGCGCTGCTGTATGCGCACCGCCAGGGTGATGCGCAGGCGCGTTCGGTGTGGCTGTGCTCGCGCAACGACGCGCTCGGTAATCTGGCGGTGATGGCTGCGGCGGCCGGCGTGTGGGCGACTTCACGCGGCTGGCCGGACATCGCGGTGGCGTTGGTGCTGGGCGGGCTGGCGCTGAGCTCGGGGGCCTCGGTGATCCGCCACGCGAAGGACGAATTGCGCGCGGCTTAGGCCTGTCTCTGGCGATCCAGCGCCCATGCCACGTGCTCGCGCACGAGGGCGGACGGGTGCGCCAGCCGTGCATCGAGCGCGGCCCGGATTTCGGCAGAGGGTGGCGCGTTGCCCAGCGCGACGGCAATGTTGCGCAGCCATCGCTCATGCCCGATGCGGCGGATCGCCGAGCCTGCCAGCCGGTCGTTGAAATCGGCCTCGCTCCAGTCGAACAGGTCGACCAGCCGTGCGCTGTCGAGCCCGTTCCTGACGTCGAAATCCGGCAGTGCCGCGCGCTGCGCGAAGCGGTTCCACGGGCACACCAGCTGGCAGTCGTCGCAGCCGTAGATGCGGTTGCCGATGAGGGGGCGCAGTTCGGGCGGGATGCTGCC
Source organism: Pseudomonadota bacterium (assembly GCA_021802595.1). The sequence goes on along the minus strand of JAJZRT010001081.1, from coordinate 1,145 downwards.
CTTGAGCTCGATGGTGAGATAGGAGATGCAGCGTCGCGCGTCGAGCGTGTAGGGCGCGACGATGGCCTGCGTCGGGCAGACGTCGAGACAGGCCTGGCAGGTGCCGCAGTGGCCGGCTTCGGGCGTGTCGACCGGCAGCGGCAGGTCGGTGTAGATCTCGCCGAGGAAGAACCACGAGCCATGCTGCCGGTTCAGCAGCAGGGTGTGCTTGCCGCGCCAGCCGAGCCCGGATTTCGTGGCGAGCTCGACCTCCAGCACCGGCGCGCTGTCGGTGAAAACGCGGAAATGATGCTCGCCGACTTCCGCGCTAATCCTTTCGGCCAGCATCTGCAGGCGGTTGCGCAGGACTTTATGATAGTCGCGCCCCAGGGCATAGCGGGAGAGATAGGCGGCGTCGGCGTCATTCAGCACCGCATGCGGATCGGCCGCGGCGGGCGGAAAATAATCGAGCCGCGCACTGATGACGCGAACGGTGCCGGGCACGAGTTCGGCTGGCCGGCTGCGCTTCGTGCCGTGCGCCGCCATATAATCCATCTCGCCATGAAAGCCCCGATCCAGCCATGCCTGCAAGCCAGCCTCGGCCGCGGAGAGTTCGCCGTCGGCGATGCCCACCGCGGCAAAGCCGAGCTCGCGCCCCCATTGCCTGATCTGCCGTGCCAGTCGACTTAAATCCTGCTCATGCATAAGACCGATGATACCGTGTGCTGCCACCGCCATCTGGCCGACGAGGCGGAAACGCTGGCGTTCGGCGCGCAGCTGGCGCGGGGGCTGGAACCGGGCATGACCTTCTATCTCGAAGGCGATCTCGGTGCCGGCAAGACGACGCTGGTGCGCGGGGTGTTGCGTGCGCTGGGCTATGGCGGCCGGGTCAAGAGCCCGACCTATACGCTGGCAGAAAGCTATGGCCTGCCTGCGTTTGAGTTGTATCATTTTGACCTGTATCGCATGCATGATCCCCGCGAATGGCTGGATGCCGGGTTTCGCGAGGTGAGCGACGGCCACGCCGTCAGCCTGATCGAATGGCCGGAAAAGGCCGCAGGCTGGCTGCCGGCGCCGGATGTGATCGTCCGGTTGACAATCGCTGGCGATGCGCGCGAAATTGAATGTGAAGCGGCAAGCCCTCGCGGCACCCGATTTCTTGAGGC
>JAJZRT010001080.1 GCA_021802595.1 Pseudomonadota bacterium | reverse complement strand
AGCACTCTGCGTTTCGACCAGCCGCCAGTTCGCGATGGCGGCCTCGTGCCGTCCCGCAGCGGCATCGAGGTCCCCCGCCATCAGGTTGGCGCGCACCGACTGGCGGTTGCTGGACAGCGCCTGCTGCAGATGGACCACGGCCGCGCCGGAATTGCCGCGTGCCGATTCGAGCAGCGCCAGTTCGCAATAAAAGTGGGCGATGTCGGCATTGAGCGGCTTGCTGGTGTCCTTTTCCAGCACGCGCGCGGCGTCGATGGCCTTCTGCCAGTCCTTCTCCTGCACGTAGATTTCCAGCAGGTAGGTGCGCGCCAAGCCGTGCTGCGACGTTTCCAGCAGCCTGGAAAATACCTGTTCTGCGCGATCGAGCAGACCGGCTTTCAGGTAATCCTGCCCCAGTTCGCCCATGGCGCGCAGGCGCTGTTCCTCGACCAGGCCTTCGCGCTCCAGCAGATTTTCGTGCATGCGGATGGCGCGATCGAGTTCCCCGCGACGGCGGAACAGGCCGCCCAGCGCGAAGTGCAGGTCGATCGTTTCAGGTTCGAGCTTGACAACTTCCAGGAAGGCCTCGATGGCCTTGTCCGGCTGCTCGTTGAGCAGGAAATTCAGCCCGCGGAAATACGAATTGGGCAGCGCGCGCGATTCGGTCACCACCTGGCGGATGTCGACCCGCGCGGCCAGCCAGCCGAGCGCAAAGAACAGGGGAAATACCAGCAGCCACCAGAATTCAAATTCCATGACGGGTCAGACGGCAGGCATGTCGGTAGTCTGCACGATCGTGTCGGCCTCGCCCGCCTGCGGCCTGCGCGCGACTTCGCGGCGAAGACGGAACAGCGTGGGCAGCAGGGCGAGCATCCCGATCAGCGCGCCGAGGATGAATGCCAGTCCCAGCATGACGATCAGTGGCGCCTGCCACACGTAGCCGAGATAGGAATAGAAGGTCACCGTCTGGCTGTTTTTCAGGGCGAACCCCAGTACCAGCAGGAACACCAGCAGTTTCGTCAGCAGGCCCAGGTAGCGGGTGAGGTTTTTCATGTGTGTGCGCCAGGAAGTGGGGCCATTTTACCTGCGCAGTGGCAATCGCCAAAGAAAACGGCGCCTTGCGGCGCCGTTCCCGAGTCTTGCCATCCTTGCCTGGCGGCCTACCCGCGAGGGGCAGGCCGTGGTTGTAAAGCCGATGAATCGGCAACAACCACGCTCAGAGCGGAAAATCCACCCGATCGCGCAACTCCTTCCCTGCCTTGAAGTGCGGCACATACTTCGCCGGCACCTGCACCCGCTCGCCCGACTTGGGATTGCGCCCGAGGCGGGCGGGACGGAAGCTCAGGCTGAAGCTGCCGAAACCGCGGATCTCGATGCGTTCGCCGCGCGACAGGTTCTTCGCCAGCGCGTCGAGGATCGTCTTCACCGCCATCTCGATATCCGCAACCGAAAATTGCGAATGCCGCGCCGCCAGTTGAGCAATCAGCTCGGACTTGGTCATGGATTACTCGGCGTTCTTGTTGTCGAGCTTGGCTTTCAGCAGCGCACCGAGGTTGGTCGAGCCGCTGGAGGCGGCCGATTCGGCGGCAAGCTTCTTCATCGCTGCGTCCTGCTCGGTCATGTCCTTGGCCTTGATCGACAGGTTGATCACGCGGTTCTTGCGATCGACGTTGATGATCATGGCTTCGATCTGGTCGCCTTCCTTGTAGTGGCTGCGCATGTCCTCGACGCGGTCGCGCGAGACTTCGGATGCGCGCAGGTAGCCTTCCATGTCGCTGTCCAGCTGCACGGTGGCGCCCTTGGCTTCCACGGTCTTGATGGTACCCTTGACGATGCTGCCCTTCTCGTGGCCCGAGGCGTAGCTGGTCAGCGGATCGCCTTCAAGCTGCTTGATGCCGAGCGAAATGCGCTCGCGTTCGAGGTCGATGCCCAGCACCACGGCCTCGACTTCCTGGCCCTTGCGGAAATTGCGCACGGCCTCTTCGCCGGGCACGCTCCAGGACAGGTCGGACAGGTGGACCAGGCCGTCGATGCCGCCCGGCAGGCCGATGAACACGCCGAAGTCGGTGATCGACTTGATGGCGCCGGAAACCTTGTCGCCCTTCTTGTGGTTCATCGCGAAGTCTTCCCACGGGTTGGACTTGCACTGCTTCATGCCCAGCGAGATGCGGCGCTTGTCTTCGTCGATGTCCAGAACCATGACTTCGACTTCGTCGCCCAGCTGCACGATCTTGGAGGGGCTGACGTTCTTGTTGGTCCAGTCCATTTCGGAGACGTGCACCAGGCCTTCGATACCTTCCTCGATTTCGACGAACGCGCCGTAGTCGGTCAGGTTGGCGACCTTGCCGAACATGCGGGTGCCCTGCGGGTAGCGGCGTGCGATGCCGACCCACGGATCATCACCCAGCTGCTTGATGCCGAGCGACACGCGGTTCTTCTCGGTATCGTAGCGCAGGATCTTGGCTTCGAGTTCCTGGCCGACGTGCACCACTTCGGACGGGTGCTTGACGCGGCGCCAGGCCATGTCGGTGATGTGCAG
>JAJZRT010001079.1 GCA_021802595.1 Pseudomonadota bacterium | reverse complement strand
CGCCCGAATTACGGCTGGCCGCATGGTTCAACCATAATGAAAAAACTGCTGTTCGATCTCTTCCCCATCATCGTCTTTTTCATCGCCTACAAGATCGGCGACGCCAATGCCGAAGCCACGCGCGCCTTCATGGCCGGTCTCGGCCTGCCGCAGCCCATTCACGCAGGCGAGAAGCCCGGCATCTATCTCGCCACCCTGGTCGCCATCGTCGCCAGCGTCGGACAGATCGCCTGGGTCAAACTGCGCGGCCACAAGACCGACACCATGATGTGGGTCAGCCTCGGCATCATCGTGCTGTTCGGCGGCGCCACCCTGTGGCTGCACGACGAGAGCTTCATCAAATGGAAGCCGACCGTGCTGTACTGGATTTTTGCAGCCATCATCTTCGGGTCTGCCGCATTCGGCCGCAACGTCATCAAGAGCCTGATGAAAGAGCAAATGGAACTTCCTGACGTCGCATGGGGTCGGTTGAACGCGAGTTGGGGCGGATTTTTCGCCGTCATGGGGGTTGCAAATCTGATTGTCGCCTTCAACTTCTCGACGGATACCTGGGTGGACTTCAAGTTGTTCGGCAGCCTGGGGCTGATGCTGGTGTTTGTAATCGGTCAGAGCATGATGCTGACCCGGTATTTGGATAAAGCAGCGCTGGACAAGGAAGAAAAGCAATAATGTTCTATGCCATCGTCGGCCAGGATGTGCCCGACAGCCTCGACCGGCGACTCGCCACCCGTCCCGCCCACGTGGAACGCCTGCACGCCTTGCAACAGGCAGGACGGCTTCTGCTGGCCGGCCCGTTTCCCGCCATCGACTGCAACGACCCGGGCGCCACGGGTTTTACCGGCAGCCTGATCGTCGCCGAATTCGACACGCTCGCCGACGCGCAGGCGTGGGCCGAGGCCGACCCCTACATGGCGGCGGGCGTCTATGCCGGCGTCAGCGTCAAACCCTTCAGGAAAACCTTTCCCGCATGAGCACGGCCGATCTGATCCGCCAGCGCCTCGCCGCGCTGGAACCCGAAACCTACACGCTGGAAGACGAAAGCGCCCAGCACAAGGGACATGCCGGCGCAGCGTCGGGGGGCGGGCACTTCCGCCTCACGCTGGTGTCACACAAATTCCGTAATCTCTCCACCCTCGCCCGCCACCGGCTGGTGTACGAAGCCATGGGCGAACTCATGCAGCGCGAAATCCATGCGTTGTCGATTACCGCCTTAACCCCGGAAGAACTCTGAAAGGAATCCGAATGCGCGTTGCACTTCTCCCCGCCCTGATCCTGCTGGCCCTCGCCCCGCAGGCGCAGGCACAAACCCCTGCGCCTGCTGCGCCCTCCCCGGCCGCTGCCGCCAACAAGCCCCTGGCTGTGGTCAACGGCAAGCCCATTCCCGCCTTGTATGGTGAACTCGTCAAGCGCGAAATGGCGCAGGGCCAACCCGACTCTCCGCAACTGGATGCCCGCGTGCGCGAGTCCCTCATCAATCTGGAACTGCTGTCGCGCGCAGCCGTCGACAAGGGGCTCGACAAGGAGCCGAACCTGGCTGCCGCGCTCGATATCCGTCGCAAGGATCAGCTCGCCAAGGCCTACCTGGAGGACTACGTCAAAGCCCATCCGGTCACCGACGCCGAAATTCAAGCGACGTACGACAAGGCCAAGGCCCAGCCGATGGAGCCCGAGTACCGCGCGCACCACATTCTGGTGAAAACCGAAGCCGAGGCGAAGAAACTGATCGCCGAGTTGGGCAGCAAGAAAGCCAAGTTCGAGGATCTGGCGAAGAAATACTCCCAGGATCCCGGCTCGGCCAAGAACGGCGGAGCGCTCGACTGGTCCGACCGGCGCGCCTTCGTACCCGAGTTCTCCAATGCGCTGGCCAGCCTGAAGAAAGGCGAAACCACCCAGACCCCGGTGAAGACGCAGTTCGGCTATCACATCATCCGGCTTGACGACACGCGCACGCCCAAGCTGCCGCCGCTGGATGCCGTGCGGGGCGAAATCGTCAAACAAATCCAGCAAGAGCGCATCCGCGATGCCATCACGGCAGTGCGTGCCGGTGCAAAAATCGAGTAATGCGCTAATAATATTAAGCGGGGCTTCGCCCCGCCTTCACCTGACAGGGAGCCGATCATGGCCAAAGAATACAACCACCTGCAAGACGTTTTCCTCAACACCCTGCGCAAAGAGCGCATTCCGGTGTCGGTGTTTCTCGTCAACGGGATCAAGCTGATGGGGCGAATCGAATCGTTCGATCAGTTTGTGGTGCTGCTGAAAGGTCAGGACCAGGCTGCACAGATGATCTTCAAACACGCCATCTCGACCATTTCGCCGTCGCGCGAAGTGGTGCTGCCGCAGCGCGACGCCGAGGCTTAAGCCCGGCTATTCGACAGGAGCGGCCAGTAGCCCGGCCGCCGCTCGCGCGTCCACCAGAACCGCGCTCCCCCCGCGATAAGCCTGCTTGTGGCGTGCGGGAATCGCGGCCAGCCCGTGCCTGCCGTCCAGATACACCACGGCATAGCCTTGCGGATGGG
>JAJZRT010001078.1:1260-2522 GCA_021802595.1 Pseudomonadota bacterium | reverse complement strand
GTGCCGATAATGCGCGCGCAGTTGCGCCGCATTCTCCTGCAGCACGCTGGCGGGCAGGGCCAGCGCCTGCCTCAGCGCGGGCTCGATCTGGCTGACCGTCACGCTGCGGGGCACCGCACTGGGTTCCCAGGTTTCGGCAAAGGCAGCCGTCTTGACGGGACGCGCGCCCTGCTGGGGGGGGATCAGGCTGACCCGCGGCAAGCCGTAGGCCAGCGCGACAACCCGCCCATGCAGGCTGCTGCTGACCACGCCCCGGCTGGCGGCAATGAGGGCGCAGATGTCCCACAGATGCAGGGAGGGGAAGATCCGCACCGTGCCAGGCGGCAGCCGGCGCTGCAGTTTTTCGTACGGCGCCGGATCATCGTGCCAGGGCGCGCTGCCCGCGCGGAACAACACCAGCCCCAGCCCCGCCTCTGCCGACGCGCGGCAGATCCCCTGCGCCAGGACGTCCAGCGTGGCGTCGTCGCCAAAATCCGCGCTGAACTGGCATGCCAGGTAACCCTGGGGACAGGCATCGAGCAGGGCCTTCACCGCACCCTGTCGCTGGTGCCTGCGGATCACCTCGCCGAAGCATTCCGCCACCATCACGGCCGGGTCGGGGCACAGTGCCGCCTCGATTCCCTCTCGCCGCAGCGCGTCCCGTGTGACGTGGTCGCGCACGCTGAGCCAGTCCGCCTGCCTGAGTGCCGCCCCGGCTTCGTCGCGTTGCTTGGCAGGCAAAAGCGCCCATTCCACCCCGCCCACGGCATTGAAAATCAGCCTTCCCGACAGCACCACCGCATCGCGCCCCGCCACATAGGGCAGGCTGCGCGCGGTGCCGAGTTGGCGGGCTGCCCAACCTGCGGCCGCAACAGGATCGTCGTCATAGCGCGCAACGGCCGCCGCGGCCGCAGGAGGTTCGAGCAGCATGACCGCAGCCTGATAAGCGCTGCAGGTCAACAGTTCGCCACCGACGTGTATCACGTGAGCGGGGCGCGGGTCTTGCCGTGCTGCAAGCGCGCTCACCCGGTGTCCGCCGAAGGCCTGCAGGTCGCGCTCGACCAGACCGGCAAACTCGAACACCTGGCCCGGCAGCAGGGCCGTCATCAGATGGGGAAACAGCAGGTCGCCGAAGTTGTGGCGGTCGAAGGCGCCAAACAGAACCCGCGGGGCGCTGACGGTCGGTTTCGGGTTGTCCATGCTTCCTCTGGATTCGCACGCGGCAGGATTTCGCACTACATTCTAGGCAAACCCGACCTCGCCCTACGGCACATCCCTCAATG
>JAJZRT010001078.1:0-1250 GCA_021802595.1 Pseudomonadota bacterium | reverse complement strand
CAATGAAATCCGCCCGACCATCCTTTTTCGTCCTGATCGCCCTCATCGGCGGGCTGGCGATCCTCAGTTCCACGCTGTCGAAAACTCCGGTGCTGCCGCTGTTCGCCCACGCGCTCCACGCCACGCCCGCCGAAATCGGCTGGATCGTCATGGCCTCGACGATTCCCGGCATCCTCATCAGCTACCCCGCCGGCGCGCTGTCCGATTATCTCGGCTCGCGGCGCCTGCTGCTGGCGTCGCTGGTCGTGTTTGCCACCGCGCCCTTCCTGTATCTGCTGGTCAAGACGGCCCCGCAGCTGATGGCGGTGCGTTTCTATCACGGCTTCGCCACCGCGATTTTCGGTACCGTGGCGAACGCGGCCATCGCCGAGCGCTACACCACCGACCGCGCGGCGCGGCTCTCCACCTATTCCTCGGTCACCATCGTCGGGCGCTCCATCGCGCCGTTCCTCGGCGGCAGCCTGATCTCGCTGGCGAGTTTCCACGCCGTCTACATCGCCTGCGCGATCAGCGGCGTGCTGGCGCTGGGGGCCGGCCTGCTGCTGCGTGATCACCAACCCCGGGCGAAGAAGAAGCTGGAACTGCCGCATTTCTGGACGAGTCTCACCACCGTGCTGCGTGACCGCAGCATCATGCTGGTGAGCCTCGTCGAGGCGGCGCAATACTTGGTGTTCGGCGCCATCGAGGCCTTCCTCGCCCTGTTCGCCGCCTCGCTCGGCATCCCCGCGTGGCAGATCGGCGTCATCCTCGGCGTTCAGCTCGTCAGCATCGTTTTCGCCAAGCCGCTGATGGGCAAGGTGTCGGACCGCGTGGGGCGCCGCCGCGTCATCCTGCCCGGCCTTCTGATCGGCGCGGCAAGCGTCGTGCTGCTGCCGTTCGCCCCCAGCTTCATCGGCCTGTCGGTGCTGAGCCTCGCGTTCGGTATCGGCTTCGCCACCGTCACCTCGTCCACCTCAGCGCTCGTTGCCGACCTCACGCGCGACGGCCGCTACGGCTCGTCGATGGGCGTGCTGCGCACCGTGATGGACGTCGGCCAGTCGATCGGCCCGGTCCTCACCGGTTTCATGGTCGGCGTCGCCGGCTACGGCAGCGCCTTCACCCTGCTGGCGGCGATTCTTCTGCTCGCCGCGCTGATGCTGGGGCTGCTGCTGCGCGACGGGTAAGCGCGTGCGCGATCGGCTATAGTGAGTCAGCCCGCCTCTACCAAGGAGACTTCCATGCGCATCCGTACCCTGCTCGCCGTCCTGGCT
>JAJZRT010001077.1 GCA_021802595.1 Pseudomonadota bacterium | reverse complement strand
CCGTATGGCAGTTGCGCATTGCGCACGATCCGGCCCGGTATCGAGCCGGTCAACCGGATTTGTCCGGGGAGCGCTCGGCACTCAACAGGAGCATAGCCACCCTGCTGACCACAGATCCCATTTTTTAAACCGCTACTGGCGCGTAGGCCAATCCACCCCACCCCGTTACCATGATCCCCCACCCCCGATCTCCCGCCACTTTTGACCTGCATCAATGCGGCGGCTGGCGTCGGCGATTAAATGAACGGACCTTGCCGGTGGCGGTGAACCGGCCGCTGCCCGAAAATGGAGTCGCCCTGCCGATGCCCTGTGCGGTACATCGCCCGCGATTGCTGCTGATCAACCCCAGGTTTGCGGAGAGCTTCTGGAGCTTTCGCTGGGCACTGGAAAACATCCTCCCCGGCAAGCGTGCGCTCAACCCGCCGCTCGGACTGGCCACCCTGGCGGCCCTTTGTCCGCCTGCCTGGCGGGTGGAGATCGTCGATGAGAACATCGAGCCGGTTCCCCTGCATCCGCAGGCCGATATCGTCGGCATCTGCGGCATGGCCGTGCAGTTCCCGCGCCAGCAGGAGCTGCTCGAATACTACCGCAGCCTCGGTTACCACGTGGTGGCCGGGGGCAGTTTCGCCTCGTTGTGCCCGGAGCGATTCGAGGGCCTGGCCGACACCGTGGTGGCCGGGGAGGCCGAATATATCTGGCCTGCATTCTGCCGGGATTTCGAACAGGCCGCGCCCCGGGCCCGCTACCAGGAAAGCGGCACGGTCAGTCTCGAGGACTCCCCGACGCCGCGCTTTGACCTGCTCAAGCTTGACCGCTACCTCAGCGCGAGCATGCAGTTCTCGCGCGGCTGCCCGTACCGCTGCGAGTTCTGCGACATCATCGTCATGTTCGGGCGCCGGCCGCGCACCAAGAGTCTGCAGCAGATCGGCCGCGAGCTCGATGCGCTGCGCGCCCGCAACGTCCATAACGTATTCTTCGTCGACGATAACCTGATCGGAAACAAGAAGCTCGCCAAGGCGCTGCTTCGCTATCTTGCCGACTACCAGGGGCGCCACCATTATGCCTTCCAGTTCGGCACCGAGACCTCCATCAACCTGGCAGACGATGGCGAGCTGCTGCGGCTGTTTCGGGCCGCGCACTTCACCTGGGTATTCATCGGCATCGAATCGCCGGATGAGGACAGCCTGAGGGAATCCCTCAAGACCCAGAATGCCGGACGCGATCTGCTATCCGGCGTGCGCACCGTCTATGCGCACGGCATCGACGTGCTGGCGGGGTTTATCATCGGGTTCGACAACGATACGTCCGATGCCTTCGACAGGCAGTACCGCTTCATCAGCGATTCCGGCATCCAGGTTTCCATGGTCGGGCTGCTCACCGCGCTGCCGCGCACGCCGCTTTACGAGCGCCTCGGTCGCGAGGGGCGGCTGATCATGGGGGCGCAGCACGGCGACAACACCCGATCCGGCACCAACATCATCCCGAAGCGCATGGGCTACGCGGCCATGGTGCGCGATTACCAGGCCCTCTACCGGCGCCTGTTCAGCGACCGCGGCATCGCCCGGCGCATCCGCAGCAAAATCCGCTACCTGCGCAATCCGCTCTACCAGGGGGGGTATACGCTGCGCCAGAGCCTGGGGATCGTACACCGGCTGTGCATGCATGCCGTGCGCTCCGGCGGGCCGGCGCGGCTACTCCACGTCCTGCGCACGCTCGCGTTTTCCCCGCCGCGGGCCTGGCCGCAGGTGCTCGCAGACTGGATCGCGGGGCTATCGATGCACGACTATATCCGGCGCAACTTCCCGAGCGGCCGCGCCCGGGCACAGGGTCTTGCTCGGCGCACCAGTGCGCTGCTGCGCAAACTGTGCGCGGCGGACATCGATCGCGGCGTGGTCGAAATCGGCAGCCGCCCCGGCGAAGGCGAGGACCATCTGCAGATCAATCTGCACGGCCACGTCGGGCGGCTGTTCTTCGCACGCGCCGCGCGCCACCTGGAGAGGCTGCTGCGCCGCTCGGCAGCCACCGTGACCCTGCATATCGAAGCGCTGCGCGAGGACCAGCAGCGCCAGCTCGCGCGTCTGCTCCGGCGCCTCGCCCCCTACGGGGACCGCGTCTCGGTCTGGATCGATGAGCGCATACGGCCACTTGTGGCGGTCGACGCCCCGGCATTCCATCTGGTGCTCACCCCGCTCCGTCAGCCGCGCAGGCGGTCGCCCCAGGGGTAGAGGGATGCTGCGCGGGGGTGGCGACCTTGCTTTCGAAGCCTGTTCAGGGGGGAGGGGCGACTGAGCCGGAGTAGAACACGGCGCCGCTTTGGTCAGCGGAACGAATCTGCCCTTCGACGGCTCGGATGCCGCTCCGAACGGGCTTTAGGGATGCTGGGCTTCTTCACATGAGTCGCCCCGGCATTCGAGGCATGTCGCATGCAGGTCCGGACGAAGCAAACGAAAGCAAGCTGCATTGCGGAAATGTTTCCTATTTCCAATTCTGCGTCGACGTGTCTTAAATTAATAATACGGAAG
>JAJZRT010001076.1 GCA_021802595.1 Pseudomonadota bacterium | reverse complement strand
GAGCAGTGCCGCCGTATTTACCAAAGCACAGGCACATCCCTGGCTGACCTGTTCGAGGGCCGCATCGAGCTTGGCGCCGAAGGCCTTGGCCTCCTCGAAGAGTTTTGCTTGCTCCTGGGCGTCCAGTCCCGGCTTGATCCGTTGCACCATGGATTGCTGCTGATGGGCGACCAAGCGGGCGATATCGACCCGCCCAAAACGGGGAATCTCCGGCGGATGGCGGTACATCCAGACGACCAGAAGCATGGCCCCCGCCAGCAAGGTGGCGATGCTGGTCAGGACGTAGGGCTTGATCGATGGCACGGCAAGACTCTCAGGATCAGGTTGCACGTTGGGTTACCAGTTGTTCGATGGCATCCGCCACCGACAATCCTTGATCGCGCAGACGTTTGATCGCCTCGTAATCTTCGGCGCGCGTCGAATAAACCAACATGGAGAAGGGATCGAGCAGGAGGCGTCCCAGGCCCGACCCCATGGGCGAGTGAATATAGATTTCGGAGAAATTTCCATGCTCGGTACTGACGGAGCCAAGCTGGCGCTTCAGCCACTCGTCGAGGGAGAGTTTCCCTTCCTTGCCCAGGCGCTCGATGTTCTCCGCTTTCTGGCGCAGCAGAAACAGCCAGTCGGCATTGTTGATGGCTGCCTTGGTCGCTTCGTTCTTGTAGTAGTCGTCGACCGACTGGGTGATCGTGCCGAAGGCTCCACCATACTTGCGGGCGCGCCGATAGCCGGCCTCGATAAAGCTGCCGCTTGACCCCGAGCCCATCAAATCCCAGCTTTCGTCGATGATGACCAGCTTGCGCCGGGAACGGTCGCGGTACATCTCCTGAGTGATGCGGTACATGATCAGTTGCATCACTACCGATTGCAGGTCTTTCTTGGATTTCAGTTCTTCCAGCTCGAGCACAACGAAGTCCTTGTCGAACTGGATGTTGGCATCGCCCTCGAAGTAACTCGCATACACGCCGTGGCGGGTATAGGGTTCCAGCGCCGTCGCCAGGCGACTCAGATCCCGCTCGTATTCACCTTTGCTGGATAGACGACCAGTCTGGAGCAACTCGTAGATATCGGTGATCGTGGCCGAGCGTCCCTTGGCGTCCCAGACACGCTTGATGGCGGACCCCAACGCCGTGTAGCTGTAGTTGTCGAGCGGTTCACGCGGGCTGGCCATCTGGGCCAGCAGCGGCAGGACCATCTCCATGTCGGCATTGATATCGATGATCATGGAGAACGGGTTGAGGCAGATCGTGTTCTGTCGCTCGTCGGAAAACTCGATGAACTCGCCGTCCAGCAATTCGCACAGGTTCTTGTAGGAACGCCCGACGTCAATGATCCAGACCTTTGCGCCGGCGCCGAGGTAGCGATAAGTCATTTCATTGACGAACACCGACTTGCCGGAACCAGAGAGCGCCGCGACGGCAAAGTTGAAATTGCCGCCCGTGTTGTCGAACAGATCGAAGCCAATGATCTGGCCGCGTCGCCCGAACAGGGTCATGACCGGCGTTTGCGTACCCTTCCACTCGGCGATCAACGGCGATGTCATCACCGCGTTGTCGGCAGTCTTGGTATTGATTCGGCCGAACTGACGCAGATCGCTTTGTAGTGCCGGGATCAGTGTCATCGGCATGGTTGCAGTCAGCGCCTGATGCTGTAGGTAAAAATCCTTGGTCAGGTCAAAGCCGCGGGCACGCCAGACGGCACGCACGGAATGCTCGCAGCGCGAAGCCTCCTCCACCCGCGAAACCAGGCAGACCTGGTGATACATCCCGACCACGGTGCGCCCACTGTCGAATGTCTTCAGGACCATATCCCAGTCGCGTTTACGCTCCTGCAGGTCGGGCTGAAAATGGGCAAGATAGGAACCAGCGCTCTGGGTCGCCCGTGCGGCTTTCATCTGGGCCCGGGTACGCGCCGACTCGTAGTCAAGCGCCACAGCCCCCATGGTGATGATGAAGGGACAGGGCATCGCGAGGGCCAACTGATAGGGATCGCCGATCAGGTAGTTCATGCCGGACAGCCGGAAGTAACGTGGATACTGGCGCACCGAAAACAGCTGCAGGACGGACTCAGCCCCGCCGGCCTTGCGAAAGCGGATGTCGCCATCGCCAACTCGTGAAGCGATTTCCAGGTTGGAAATCTGCTTGCGCAGCGGCTGATCGGTATTCCAATCGATCGGCCCCACAGCCCCCCCGGAAAACAACCGGGAGTGGTCGAAAAAATCTCCGACAAAGTTGAGCAGTTCATCCGGTCCCCAGTCATGACCAGGCAAATGGGCAGACTTCAGGGTGGCATGAATGCTTTCCCGGATGCGCAAGGCTTCATCCACATCGGCCGGCAGTTCGGGATTGAGCGGCAATGTGACCGAGATGACCGACCGAAAATCTCGCAGCAGGTAGGTCTGGTGACCAAAGATCGATTCGCCGGTGCCTTTCAGGTAGTGATCGATCCGGCGGCGCGCCAGCAGGCGGAAGATGTTGCTGTGCCGACGCTGAATACCCTCGTCATCGGAATCAATCGCAGAG
>JAJZRT010001075.1 GCA_021802595.1 Pseudomonadota bacterium | reverse complement strand
GCATCGCTGCGCGGGTGGATCCTGAGGCGTGGAAGGCGGTGGCGCGGGCCATGGAAGCGGCTTTCGGGCTGGGTGAGTTCGAGCGTGGCGCGCTGGAGGGGGTTCGGCAAATCAGCGATCTGCTGGCCATGCATTTTCCGCCCGGGCGGCATAATCCGGACGAACTGCCGGACCGGCCGGTGATCGTGCCCGGCGGATACAGGTGAGGAGACGAAATGCAGGCTTATGTAACGTGGTGGATTCTGGCGGCCGTGCTGGTGGGAGTGGAGCTCACCAGTGGCACCTTCTATCTGCTGGTCTACGGGGTGGCCGCTGCGGTGGCCGGCGTGGCTGCCTGGTTCGGCGCCGGCCTGGTAGCGCAGCTGTTGACGGCCGGGGTCATCGCCGCGTTCGGCACCCTGGGGCTGCGTCACTGGAAGCGCAGTACCGACCGTCCGGAATTCAATGCGCAGGACATGGATATCGGCCAGACGGTGCAGGTCGAGTCCTGGCAGGACGGCCGCGGCCAGGTCAAATATCGTGGCGCGCTGTGGGATGCCGAGGCCGAATCGGCCGGCGTGGACAGCACGCGTCCGCTGGTGATCCGGGCGATCCGGGGCAATACGCTGGTACTGGGTAATTAATCGGGAGAGGAATACATGGATGTTGTCGCGCTGGTCATCGTCATCGTCATCGCCATCGTCGTCGCCAAGGGCGTGCGCGTGGTGCCGCAACAGAACGCCTGGGTGGTCGAGCGCCTCGGCAAGTTCCACGCAGTGCTGGTGCCGGGCCTCAACCTGGTGATTCCCTTCATCGACAACGTCGCCTACAAGCATTCGTTGAAGGAGATTCCGCTCGACGTGCCGAGCCAGGTCTGCATCACGCGCGACAATACCCAACTGGCGGTCGACGGCATCCTGTACTTCCAGGTCACCGACCCCAAAATGGCATCGTACGGATCGAGCGACTATATCGCCGCGATTTCGCAACTGGCGCAGACCACGCTGCGCTCGCTGATCGGCCGCATGGAGATGGATCGCACCTTCGAGGAGCGCGAGGAAATCAACCGCGGCGTGGTGATGGCGCTGAACGAGGCCTCGATCAACTGGGGCGTCAAGGTGCTGCGCTACGAGATCAAGGACCTGACGCCGCCGAAGGACATCCTGCTTGCCATGCAGCGGCAGATCACCGCCGAACGCGAGAAGCGGGCGCTGATCGCGTCATCCGAAGGTCGAATGCAGGAGCAGATCAACCTCGCCACCGGCGAGCGCGAGGCCGCGATCCAGCAGTCCGAAGGCGACAAGCAGGCCGCCATCAATCGCGCCCTGGGCGAGGCGGAGGCCATCAAGGCGATCGCCGTCGCCAATGCCGAGGCCATCGCGCGCGTGGCGATGGCGATCGAAAAGCCGGGTGGCCTGCAGGCGGTCAATCTCAAGGTGGCGGAAAAATACGTCGAAGCCTTCTCGGGAATCGCCAAGACCGGCAATACCCTGATCGTGCCGTCCAACATGGCCGACCTCAGTTCGCTGATCGCGGGTGCGATGACGGTGGTGAAGTCGCAGAACGCCGGGGCTTAATGCACGACATCGTGGCGATGGCGTAGCCAGATCGCCGTCATCACGCTGCTGATGAAAAGTCCGAATACCAGGACGATGGTGTGGATGTGCCAGTCGGCGCGCACCATCAGCGCGTAGGCGCCGGTCAGCATCAGGATGCTGATGTTCTCGTTGAAATTCTGCTGCGCGATCGAATGGCCCGCGCCCATCAGCAGGTGGCCTCGGTGCTGCAGCAGGGCATTCATCGGCACCACGAAATAGCCAGCCAGCACGCCGGCAAATGTCAGCAGCAGCACCGCCGGAACCACGCTTTCCACCCAGATCAGCGCGATCGGCACAAAGCCGAGGAGGATGCCTGCCGGCAGCACGCTGATGGCGCGCTGCAGGCGGACGAACTTGCCGGCGAGTATGGAGCCGATGGCGATGCCGAGCGCCGAGGCCGCGGTCATTTGCGTCGCCTGGTCGAGGCCGTATTTCAGGTTGAGCGCGGCCCAGGCGATGATGAGCAGCCGCAGCGTCGCGCCGACACCCCAGAACAGCGTGGTGACCGCGAGCGATACCTGGCCGAGCGGGTCGCGCCACAGGAGCTGGAAGCTGTGGCCGAAGTCGTGCAGGATGAAAAGTGGCGACCGGCTGGGGAGCTTGTGGTCGATCGGCAGTCGCGGAATGAGCAGGTTGACGAGCGCGGCGCCCAGATACAGCGCGGTAATGGCGACGATGGCGAATTTGGGCGCGATGATGATGCCCGAGAGATCGGCCGTGGCCAGGATGCGTTCGGCGAGATGCGGGTTGATGAGCGCCCCACCGATGATGGCGCCCAGCACGATGGCGGCGACCGTCGTGCCTTCCATCCAGCTATTGGCGACGACGAGTTTTTCGGGTGGCAGCAGTTCAGTGAGGATGCCGTATTTTGCGGGCGAATACATGGCGGCGCCGACGCCGACGATGGCGTAGGCCAGCAATGGGTGCAATCCGGCCAACATGGTCAG
>JAJZRT010000028.1 GCA_021802595.1 Pseudomonadota bacterium | reverse complement strand
AGGTCAGCTCAGGCCGATTTGTTCGCATAGCCGGTCTGGCCGGTTTCGATTCACCAACCGCCTCACGTGTGCGCGCACAATTGCCGTGACTAGGCGGGGATGGTTCCGTCGCAGGGCCTGTCACAGTTATGAGGGATTATTCCGGGGTACGCTCACACTGAAATTTGGGGCTGCCGGAATGATTTTCTGTGAGAAACACGGCAACTGTCCCAGGAACAAGATTTCATGCGGGTCTTCTCCTAAAATGTCTCGAAAGCCGCACCATTCCTCGGCGTGGGGTTTCAATTAGGCAGCGAAACTCTCACCTTGGGTTGCGGACGACACCTGGGCACCGAGAGGGCGCATGTACGCCCATTTTTCGTTAAAGACAATATGACGGACTGGCTAGTAAGTAGTCTTTAAGTCATTAATTCTTATATATTTTTTTGCTCAACGTATAGTTATTTCTGCTACTGTGGCATGGCGCTTTGACTTTCAAGGCCGCATCCATCCACCTTGAGGAGAGACCTATGCAATACCCGTTGAGTCGCAAGCAGGCGGCGAATTTTCTGTTCCTCGCCCTGGCCACGTTGATTGTTAGTGCTGGGGTAGCCAGTGCCCAAGGCACCGGCATGCCCTGGGAAGCTCCGCTCCAGTCGTTTTTGAGTTCCTTAACCGGCCCGGTCGCCAAGATCGCGGGCGTTGCCGCTGTGGTGGTGACGGGTCTGGGCATCGCCTTCAGCGAAGGCGGTTCAGGGCTTCGCCGCCTAGTCTGGGTCGCGTTCGGCCTTTCCATTGCCTTCGCCGCCACGTCGTTCTTCCTGCCGCTGTTCGGTTACGCCGGCGGCATGGCGTTCTGAGGGGTTGACCGTGTTTCCCGAGGGATTCGTTGTTCCCATTCATGCCTCGCTGACCAAGCCGATGCTGATTGGTGGCGTGCCAAGAGAAATTGCCATCATCAACTGGACTTTTGTTGCGGCCATGACCTTGCCGCTAGGCACCTGGTACGCGATCCCTCTGGGAATTTTTGTCCACGTTGTAGCCCTTGCGGCGGCGAAAAAAGACCCACAATTTTTCGACGTGTTCCGGCGTGCTTGGCGCTACAAAAAATTCTATAAGGCATAGCCCCCATGTTCGCTGCGCTGCTGATCCTCGCCTTGATCCTGGTCGCCATCGTCGGCTGGGCTTTCCTTTCCCCGAACGGCTACGAACTGTTCACGCTCGCGGAACACCGTCGCCGGTCGGCGCATCTATCCGACCTGCTTCCCTGGGCACGCCTGGTCGCGCCTGGTGTCGTCATGAACAAGAACGGAAGCCTCCAGGCTTCCTTTGCCATGCGTGGCCCGGACCTCTACAGCGAAACCCATCACACGCTCATATCGGTCTGCGCTCGCATCAACAACGTCTTCAAGCGCCTTGAAGGCGGCTGGGCGCTCTACGCCGAAAATCGCCATCACCCTGTCTCCGGCTATCCCAAGTCAGATTTCCCCGACGCTATTTCCTACCTGGTGGACGAGGAACGCCGGGTGCAGTTTGAGAGCGGTATCCACTACGAGAGCGATTACACGCTCACGCTGGTTTATATGCCGCCACGCGACACGGTTAGCCGCCTGGCGGCCATGTTCTACGAGGGCGGCGACACGGCAGAAACGAAGGACTTGTTCGCAACGGTGCTAGAGACGTTCCAGCGCGAACGGGTCCGCATGGAAAAAATGCTGTCCGCCTTGCTGCCGGAATTCGTGCAGCTCAATGATGATGAAACCCTGACCTATCTGCACGCTTGCGTATCCCCCAAGGATCATAAGGTCGCCGCGCCGGAGGTTCCGCTGTATCTCGACGCTTTCATCACAGACACGCCGTTTACCGGCGGGCTGGCCCCCAAACTTGGCGATCACCACATTGCGGTCGTGACCGTGCGGAATTTTCCGGCCTCCAGCATGCCGGGCCTGCTTGATGAGCTAAACCGCCTCCAGATCACCTATCGTTGGGTGACGCGCTACATAGCGATGGACAAGACCGACGCTGTGAAGGCACTCAGCAGTTTTCAACAGAAGTGGCTCAGCGCCCGGAAAAAACTGATTTCCGCCTTCAAAGAAGCACTCTTTGGCGAGGAGTCACAAATCCAGAACAGTGACGCGGTGAACCAGGCGGCGGACGCGGACGTGGCGCTACAGGAGTTGCAAGCGGATATGGTGGCCTACGGCTTCTTTACTCAGGTCGTGGTGTTACTGGATGAGGATGCAGCCCGTCTCAAGTTGCACATTCGGGAAGTCTCCAGGGTCTTCGAGAACCTTGGCTTTACCGTGGCCGATGAAATCAGCAACCATAATTGCATCGAGGCGTGGTTGGGGTCCATTCCGGGTAACTGCAACAAGAATGTACGCCATCCCATCCTCAACACCCTCAACCTCACGCACCTGTTCCCGCTGTCATCCATTTGGGCGGGTGCCGAGGGCGACGAGAATTTGGGCGGCCCTCCCCTCGCCCATGCGGTCGCGGAAGGGGCCACGCCGTACCGGCTATCGCTGAATTTCGGAGACGTAGGCCACACGATCCTCTTTGGGCCTACGGGCATGGGAAAATCAGTGCTGCTCAATTTCCTGGCCCTGCAATTCCGGCGGTATCCCGGCGCCCAAGTCTTCGGCTTCGACAAGGATGCCTCTTGCCTTACGACGACCTACGGGGTCGGTGGCGACTTCTACGACTTGGGCGAAGAATCCTTGGCGTTTCAGCCCTTGGCCAACATCGACAAGGACGGTGAGCGGAATTGGGCGAACGAATGGGTCCAGACCCTTATAACGCATGAGGGCGTAACGCTCACGCCAGAGGACAAGGGCGTGATATGGAAGGCGCTTACTCAGTTGGCCGCCTCGCCCAAAGAGAACCGGACGATCAGCGGCTTGCGCTTTCTTGTCCAAGACCCCCGGCTCAAGGAGGCCCTAAAGCCTTACACCGTCGAAGGCCCTTACGGGCGCTTCCTCGATGCGGAGCACGACAACCTAGCCTACGGGCGCTGGCAATATTTTGAAATGGGCAAACTCATTGCCGAGTATGCCCATGCCGTGATGCCGGTCCTTACGTTCCTGTTTCACCGCCTTGAGGAGCGGTTTACAGGCGTGCCGACGTTCCTTCCCATCGACGAGGGCTGGCTGTTTCTCGACGAGCCGGTTTTTGGTCCGAAGTTACGGGTTTGGCTCAAGACGCTACGCAAGAAAAAGGTCTATGTGGTCTTTGCCACACAGAACCCGGCTGACGTGGTGAAAAGCCGCATTTTCGATGCCGTGCGGGAGAGCTGCTTCACCCGGATTTTCTTGCCTAACCCCGACGCGATGGAACCCACGGCCGGCGAGGCATACAAGAAGTTTGGGCTTAACGACCGCCAACTCGAAATCATCGCCACGGCGTTACCCAAGCGCCAGTACTACTACGTTTCCCCGCTGGGCAATCGTCTGTTCGACCTCAACCTTGGGCCGCTCGCAATCGCCTATTGCGGCGCAACCAGCGTTGAGGATCGTGCCTTTGCAACAGAGCTACAGGCAACTGACCCGGATCGCTTCAACAGCATTTTTCTGAGCAGTAAGGGCCTGGATTGGGCGGCTGAAATTATTGACGAACTGGAAGGCCGGGCCGAGCGCAAGCGGGCCTGATGTTTTGCAACCAAAGGAGATGGCATGGACACCTCCCTCCCTACGGGGAGGGGGCTAGGCGGTAACAAGGAGGAGGGCCCTCCGAACCGAACGGCATCGATGTGCCAAAGTGGAGATTTGACCAACCACTTGAGGAACGGAGAGCCCGAAATGGATGTTATGACATACGGATTGGATGTGGCGAAGCGTATTTTTCAGCTGTACTGGGTTGATGCAGGAACAGGAGAAATCGTGAATCGACGGTTTGGCCGGCAGGAGTTGATCGAGTTTCTGGCGCGGCGGCCGGCGGGCCAGGTGGCGCTGGAAGCATGTGGGAGCGGGCATTGGTGGGCGCGCAAGATCAAGGCGCTCGGCCACGAGGTAGTGCTGTTGCACGCGAAATTCATTCGGCCATTTGTGCAGACCAACAAGACGGACGCGGCGGATGCCCGCGCGATCTGGACGGCAGCCCGACAGCCTGGCATGCGCACGGTGGCGGCGAAGACCGAAGATCAGCAGGCGATGCTCAGTCTGCACCGGATGCGTGCGCAACTCGTGAAGATACGTACCATGCAGGTGAATCAATTGCGCGGCCTGCTCTACGAATTTGGCGTCACCTTTCGCGCCGGACGTCTGGCCGGGTTGAATGAGATTCGTCGTCGCATGACCGAACTGGAAGCGACACTTCCGGATAGGGTATGGAAAGGGCTGCAAGGTCAACTCCAGCGTATCGACGGACTGGAACAAGAAATCGACGGGCTAGAGAAGCAGCTCGGCACCTGGCAGAAACAGGAAGCAGCCTGTCTCGCGATCACGGCGATCCCCGGCATTGGGCGACTAACGGCGACGGCGCTGGTGGCCATGATCGGCGACGCACGAAGCTTCAAGTCAGGGCGCGAGTTCGCGTCGTACCTGGGCTTGGTACCGCGTCAGAGCGGGACTGGCGGCAAGGTGAGATTGGGCACGATCTCGAAGCGCGGCGATCCGTACCTACGCACCCTGCTGATCCACGGCGCGCGGTCGGTACTGAGCCACGCCAAAGCACCGACAGACTGGCAGAAACAACTTCAGGCCCGGCGGCCCGCGAATATCGCAGCGGTTGCTCTGGCCAACAAGATGGCACGCACGGCATGGGCGATTCTGGCCCATGGCCGGGCTTACCAGCAGAACTACGTGAGCGTGAAGCCCGCGTAGCCGATGAACTCTACGAAGGAGTGGACGAGCCGATAGGTTGCACAGGTTGATTACCCAGTGATGGCAAGACAGGTCGGACCGCAAGAACACAAACCTGAATTGTTTCCTGCGCTTTAAAGCGCGTGAAGGAGATGAGGATGTTCTTGGCGAATTCCATCAGGGCCCGCGGACGGAAAGCCGGTCTGCAACAAGGCCGGATATAAGACTGCAGCCGTTTCCTCGTCGAGGCATCACGAAAAATCATCCTTGCAAACCGGGAGGTGTCCATATAAGGAAACCATGAAACGCATCATCAAAGTGGCGGTGGCAGTTGGCTTGGCTTTCAGCGTGTCGGCTCACGCTCAAATTCCAGTGACGGACGTTGCCAACCTCGTCCAAAACACCCTCAACGAAGCCAACACGCTCCAAACCACAGTCAACCAGGCGACCCAGATCACCAATGAGCTGACGCAGATTGCCAACCAGGTCAAAAATCTGCAGCAAATGCCGTCCTCGGTGGCCTCCCAACTTCTCGGGAACTACACGACCGAAATGAATCAGCTCACGACGGCAATGGGCAATATCGGCGGCCTGGCCAACAACATCCAAAACCTTTCCTCGAACTACAACGGCCTTTATCCGGCCGCGAATGGCCAACAGCCCATGACGACACAACAGCTCTTGAGCCAAGTCCAGGGATGGCTTACGCAGGCTAACAAGGACTACCAGGGCGCTTATTCGGCTCAAGGACAAGTGATCGCTGCGTTGCCACAGCAAGCGGCTGATGTGGCTTCCGCAGCGAATCAATCGCAGGCCAGTACTGGCGCCCTGAGCGCCATTCAGGCCGGCAACCAGATCCAAACGCAGGTCGCCCAGCAGCTCATCCAGCTCAATGGGCAGATGGCCGCGATCAATCAGGCGCAGACAGACATTGCCGCACAACAGGCCGAGCAGATGAAGGTTTCGGATCAGGCCGAGAAAGCTGACGCGGCCGGCCTCCTGGCCGAAGGTAACGTACAAACGCAGCCGGTTGGCCAACCAGCCCTGCAATAACCGTAGAGGAATTTAAATGCGCTCATTTTGGCTAGTACTTCCGGTCATGGTCCTGCTGGCGGCGTGCTCGCCACACCGTGTGGCACAGACCGGCCTTCCCAAGCCCATCGACCAATACACCGACGTGGAGGCTAAGGCTCTCTTGGCACAGGATTGCACGCCCTATGCCCAAAAGGGCGACGAGGCCGACGCGCCCCTTACTGCACAGGCATGCGGGCTACTGATTAACAAGATCAACGTGGACAGCTTGAAGGCCGAGGCCGCAGTTAAAACGAAGCCAGTCCCTTTTCCTGTAGTGCAATAAGGTGCTCCGCAAATGACTGCCAACGCTGGGATATTGACCTACTTGTTGGGGGCCTTCCTCTCGGTATTCAGTCATGGGTACTCGGCAATTTTGCCGAGTGCCCAGCATCTTCTTTTTTTGATGGCGGGCATCGAAATGACCCTGGCTGGCCTCTATTGGGCACTTAGAGGCGAAAATCTCTTTGTGCCGCTGATCCAGAAATCACTTGTCATCGGCACATTCGCCTACTTTGTGCTGAACTGGCCAGCCGTCATCAGTGCAGTTTTGGGGGGCTTTATTTTTGTTGGCCAGCACGCCGGATCGGGCGGCGGTGGCGGAACCATCGTCAATCTGACAAACCCATCGGGGATAATTTCTCAGGGCTTTGTCGCAATCGCGCCCATAACCAACACCATTCATTCGTTGGGAACCTTTGCGGTCGGACAGAAATTTATGCTCGGGTGGGCTGAACTGCTTACTCTGCTCGCGTTTTTCATCCTCGGGATTCAATGCTTCCTTACCTACCTTGAGTTTTACATCATCGCCGTTCTGGCTTTGATCCTGGTTCCCTTTGGGGTCTTCAAGCACACCGCTTTCCTGGCTGAGAAATCATTAGGGGTAATCATCAGTCACGGCGTCAAATTGATGGTGCTCGCTTTCATCATTAGTGCCGCCGCGCCTGTTCTTGGCTCGCTGGCGGCCGTTTTGCCCGCGTCCGGCGTGACGATTGACCAGGCGTTTTCGATCATGCTCGGCGCCGGCGCAATCGCCTTTCTCGCTTGGCATGCGCCAGGCATCGCCGGCGGCATGATGAGTGGAGGGCCTAGCCTCCATGCAGGAACGGCGGCTTCTACGGGCATCGCCGCGGGCCTCGGCACAATGCTCGGCTGGAACGCCGCTAGGGGCGCTGCACAGCAGGGATTCAATGCCACCAAGGCGGGCGTCAGTGGTCTTGCGCGCACCGCCGGGGGCGTAACGCAGGCAGCGCAGCTAGGAGCTGCTACGGCAATGACTGACAGCGGCGCGGCTGGACGAATTGCCGGCGCTGCGCGGGGCGTCGGAGCTTACGCCATGTCGCCTGCGCAAGCCGTCGCCACCAGCATCAAAAATGGGGTGGCCGATGCGTTCCAGACCGGAAAACTAAACGCCTATCGCGGCACTGGCGGAAAGACCGCCGCCCAGGTCAACCGCACCCCCCCGACGCCACCAGCAAGCGCCGGGCGGTCCTCAATGGCCAATCAAATGAGTTCGGCGCACATGGTGCAATCCGCCATACCACCCACAGCCACAGGCGGCGCCGGAATCAGCGTGCCGCTGAATACCCCCTAAACCACGGAGGAGCCACATGGCTATCGCTAACCAACAGAAAGACCTCATGCAGAGCAGCCCTGCCATGACACCCAAGGCCGCACCCATTACGCCCTACCAGCGGGCCAATGAAATCTGGAATGACCGGCAAGGGCGCCTCATCAAGAACGCCACCAACTGGCGTAAGGCGTTTTTCGCCACCCTGCTGTTCTCGGGTGCGCTCACGGCCGGCTTGGTGTACGAAAGCACCAGGCTCTCGATCCAGCCGTATTTTGTCCAGGTCAATGACCAGACCGGACAAACCCACATTGTCGGGGAAATCAACCGCGTCCACTTCACACCCAACGACGCAGTAGTGACCTACTTCCTCCGGCAGTGGGTTCAGTGGGTCCGCAATGTGCCGCTTGACCCGGTGGTGCTCAAGCAAAATTGGAACAAGGCATATGCCTTGCTCACACCTAATTCCAATAACGAGCTGAATTCATGGGCACGGAAAAACCCGTACCTCTCCTCAGTCGGCCAAAACACCGTTTCTGTGCAGATTGTTAGCGCCGTGCCTATTGCCGGTTCGCATTCCTATCAGGTGCGGTGGCATGAGATTACCCGCGACAACACCGGCGCGATCAAGGACCAATACAACATGACCGGCACGTTCACGGTGGCGATCCACCAGCCCAAGGACGATAAGACCTTGGCCGTGAATCCCGCAGGCATTTACATCACCAACTTCTCTTGGGCCAGGGACCAATAGGCCTTTTTTTTCACAGGTCGATTAGCAATTTTTACTACAGATTAAGGATCACACCATGCACAAACTGACCCGCCTTGCTTTGGCCATAAGTCTCGTTGTCACCGCGCCGGCCTGGGCCGATTCGGCTGCGCCGGCGCCAATCGTGCCCTCGGTCGCCTCGCCATCCCAAACGCCTAGCCCGGCCGAAGTGCAGGCTCAGCTTGCCGCAGCGCAGGCTGCCCTTAACCGTGCTCACGCACGCTATGGGGCCGCCCAGAAAACCCTTGCTGCCACCACGGCGCCAAGCCCTGATCCAGCTCCGGTCGATCCGCGCCCTTACAGCTATCACCGAGAGCACCACAAGGCTTTCGTCCCGACTGCAGCCTACGTTGCTTCGCTTGAGAAGAAATTGGATTGGGCCAAGGGCCGCATGCGCCTAGCCAGCATCAACAACGATGCGGCTCAGCGCGCAGACGACGTGGAAGCCGTCAACGGCCGCGTGGTGTTCAACTATGAGGACTCCGCGATCTATCACATCGATACGGCCATCGGCCACGAAACCGCCCTTGAATTGCAACCGGGCGAGCATCTTGTCGGCACCAAGACCCCAATCTCCGGCGACACCGTGCGTTGGGACGCCACGACTACCGAGGCCGGAGGCGGCGCCGATCAGACCACCATCGTTGTCATCAAGCCGAAAGAGCCTGACATATCCACGAACATGCTCATCACCACGAATCGGCATATCTACAACGTGGTCGTGTCGTCCGGCGACGATGCCGATTCGCCTTTTATGCCGGTCGTGAGCTGGAACTATCCCTACGACCAGGCGCGCGCCCAGGCCGCGCAGCAGGCCATCGTGCAGAAGGCCCGCGACATGGAAGAACCCATCCAAGTCAATCCCGCGAACCTGCACTTCGACTACAAGGTGAGCGGCGGCAATTATCCCTGGACCCCGCTGCGCGTCTTCGACAACGGCACCAACACGTTCATTGAAATGTCGCCCACGATGAAGTCCTACGATGCACCGGCACTCTTTGTCCTCGATGGCGGCAAGCCCGAAATGGTCAATTACCGCGTCAAGGGCGACTACTACATCGTAGATCGTCTTTTCGTGAAGGCGCAGCTCCGCGTAGGCCCCAAGGACGCCGTAAGCATCACGCATGGCGACGCGGCGCCGCGTCAGCATAACTACTGGAATTGAGGAGCCGTCATGCTCGGGCCACAGACTGATCCGCAGACCGAACAACCTCAAGCCCAGACCGCGCATGAGGAGTTCTATGAGCCGCCGGAAGACTCACACGGCATTGACGCGCCCCCACCACCGCCTAACGTGCGCCGCTTCAATCGCCGCACCGTGGCGGTCCTGGTAGCGACCTTCGCGGTTGTCGCCATCCTGGCGTTCTCCTCGGCGTTCAAGACGCCGAAGCCGCCGGCGACACCCGTAGCGCAGACGCCGACCGGCAAGTATGTGCATCATGCTCAGGTCGGTGCCATCAGCACCTTGCCCAACAACTACAGCGACGTGCCGCGCATCGGCCAGCCGTTACCCGGCGATGTGGGCGCCTTGGCCCTGGATGCGAAGCATCGTGGCGCCATTGTCCCCGTCTCTGCCACAGCCGGCGGCCAAGATGATGCGGGCGCGCCTGTTACGTTGCCGGCACAACAGCAGCAGCTCACGCCTGCGCAGCAGTATGCGCAAGAACAAGCGATAGCCCAGGCGAAGACCCGTCAGGACGCCCTGAATTCCGGCTTGAAATTCACTGGCGACAGCAGCTCGCCAAGCGAAAACATCGGCGCTCTCATGCCGCCTGTTGTGCCGCCGGCGCAAAGGTCCGGGTTCTTTGGCGCGGGCGTGCCGCCCGTTGGGCCGAATCAAGCCAGTGGCGACCAGAACCGCCAGGGCGAGAAAAACCGCTTTTTGAACCAGGACTACGACAAGACCTTTACGCTCTCGCACGGCGTCTATTACCCACGTTCTCCCTACACCATCCAGGCTGGCACCTTCATTCCCGGCCTGATGCTGACCGGCATTGATTCTGACTTGCCTGGCCAGATCGAGGGCGTGGTGTCCCAGAACGTCTATGACACCGTAACCGGCAAGTACCTGTTGCTGCCTCAAGGCACAAAGGTTATCGGCATCTACGACTCGCGCATCACCTACGGACAAGATCGCGTCCTCGTCATCTGGACCCGGATATGCCGTCCTGACGGGAGCTGCATCGACCTCAAGGGAATGCCTGGCACCGACCTCTCCGGCTATGCCGGATTGACCGGGCCAATCAACCACCACTTGCTACAGCTTATGGGTGGCGTCCTCCTCGGTTCCGTCCTCGGTGCAGGTGCTCAGATGAGCACTGGCGCGAACACCACGACCCCAAGCTTTGCCCAGCTCGCCACCCAAGGCGCCGCAATGGACATTAACCAGGTCGGCCAGCAGATCACTCAGAAAAACCTGGCCAGGCAGGCAACCATCATGGTCAAACCAGGCACCCCGTTCGACATATTTACAACCAAGGACATTGTGATACCGCCCTATCGCGGCTAGTGTTGACGGTTTCCGACCATGATTTATGCCAATGCCAACCTATATCCAATCAGGCCATGTGAGCGTTTTGTTGCCTGTTCCCAAGCATATCAAGGAGGCCATTGCCGCCAAGAGCGCCGAGCTGGGGATTACTCAGCGCGAGCTTTATCACAAAGCCATCGAGGACTTTATTCGCTGTCACGCGGCTTTCGACCGGCGCTTGGCGACTCAATCGCTCAAGCCACCAAAGGACCGGCGGAAGTTGCGGCCAATCAGCTATGTGCCTCTCTATCGAGGCACAGACGCTGTGCCGCTTCGCATGTGGGTCAAGAAACCCATTATCGAAACGGTGACGAAGCTCTCCGAGCACTACCACATACGGCGCCGAGAGTTTATCTACACCGCCATTTGCAACGCTTTCCACACTGACCAGGAGATAACAGAGTGTCATCAAAACCAGCCGCCGTGAGGCTCCCCGCCATCGCAGTTGAGGATGAACTTGTAAAGCTGAGCGTGCAGATCACACGCGAATTATCCGACGAAATCAACCAATACGCCGCCTACTTCGAGGCGGTGGCCGGCAAAAAGCCACGCAGCCAAGAAGCCGTCGTAGCTGGCCTCTTGGCCGACTGCCTGGGCCGCGATGCGGCTTTCCAGAAATGGCGTAAGGACGCCAGCCGCTCGAAATGATCGCCTGGCTGCGGGCGCGGTCCCGCTGGGCAAAATTCGGAATCCTCATGGTCGCCGCCTGGGTGCCGTTCGTGCTGGCACTTCTCGGCCATGCCTTCATTGGCATGGCAGTTTTCATCCTCGGCGCCGTGACGTTCTTTATCGCTGTTCCGGTCCCGCCTCGGGACCGCACTCCGCCCGCAGCCAACGATCCCAACTAGGAGCTGATATGCGTCTTTCGCCCCTGGCCTTTGCCCTCTTGCCGTTGTCTCTGCTGGCCTCCTGCGCGACGGTGCAGCCGAAGCCCGCTCGCGTCAGCGCGACACTCGGCCAATACCATTTCGCCTACCGCCTCGCTAACCGCCGCGCGGTCGAACTCATCCAGGCGTTCGACAACGGCTCGACCACTTACCTGCAATTCCGCGAGCTGACGGACGCCCCTATCGTGGTGGCCACAGGCACGAACACACCGCTGCCCTATCGCCGGCACGGCGACTACTTGGTGGTTCCTGGCGTGCACCGGCAGCTCTCCGTGATGGTCGCCGGCCAGATTGCCACCGTCACCAACAAGGATGCCCCGCCAGCGCCGGCACGTCCGGCCGGACTGGCGCCCGCGCCCGTTGCCGTGGCGCGCATCGTTGCCACCGCAACCCCGGCGCTGGCGGCGATCCCCTCCAAGCATCCCGCGCCTGCGGCCGATCCACCGCCGAGAACAAGGGTCTTCACGATCCCATTTCCCGGCGAGGGCGTCATCTTCACGGACGCGGCTTACGGTCGGCTTGCCGCCGCCGTCGCCGCACTGAGCCCCAACGAGCCAATCATCCTTTACGGCCGCGCGCAGCGTGGCCCTCATGTGACCCTGGCGATGGCCCAGCACATTGCCCTGCACAGGGCTTGGGTCGTAGAGGCGTATCTGCTCCAGCACGGCGCCGACTACACGAGGATCCGGGTCTTCTACTCAGGCAAGCGCGACAAGAACCTTGTTCGCGTGGACATGACCCCGAAAGCCTGAACATGGTCGATTGCCTAGCCTGCCCGCACCATCGCGCCCGCATCGAGGCGCCGGGCTTTGTCGAATGCAAAGCCCCAATGGAGACGGCGGCGATCCTCCCGGCGTTCTACACCTACTTTCAAAACGGGCGCGTCGAAGACCCTTTTGTGGTCACGCGGCGGCCCGGTGTGTCTGCCGAGGCTGGTGCCTGGCCCTTGCAATTCCGGCCTGACAGCCTGGCGTTTTGTGCCGTCTGGGCGCATGCCCACCCCACCGCCGTAATTACGAAACCCGATGGAGGAACACAATGATGAAGCTCTCTCTCTTGTCCGGCCTTCTGGCCGCCCTCGTCAGCACTAACGCCCTGGCCTCAAATTGGGGCTGTGAGGTATTGCTATGCCTCTCGAATCCCAAAGGCCCCGAGGCTGTCAGCCAGTGCGTGCCACCCATCCAAAAGCTTTGGGTGTGGCTCCATGAAGGCCGCCCATTTCCGGGCTGCACTGGCGCCGGCGCCGGCAACTACGCCGGCAACACCTGGGCAAGCGGCGGCTACTGCACAGCCAGCCTAATTTCCGTCAACGACTATTCGACGGCCGACGAGTCCAGCAACCCCGTCCCCGTCTGCAATGCGCAAGGGTCCATCAACGTCACAGTCAATGGCAAACTGACAAGCCGTGTCTGGTGGGGCATCCAGGGTCAGCCCAACGACACGCTTTTCGAGTCCGCCTCGGCGGGGCAACTGAACTACAACCCCACAACCGTAGGTACGCAGGCCCTAGCCACCTGGGAGAACAGTCAAAACATGGGCTGTACCGCGCTGGGGAATTGCTGATGGGGGAGAAATTTGCCCCGCACCTTCGCGGCGACGGGCCATCCGGTCATGCGGCCGGCGGCGGCTCGATCTACGTTGGCCTACGTGACCTGGTCCGCGATGGCCTGATCGAGCAGGCCATCGACGAGGGCAGTATTTTGATCGGCCGTGGCTTTCATGTGGCCGCGCTCTACTTGGCCGAACTTCTCTATCAACCGGCCGACTGCCGAGGGCACAATGAGGCACCGGCGCCGAGGGCGGATGAGCGCCAATATGTGCGCCACTTGCTCATTGCCACCAAATGGCGCGGCACGCTTGAGTCACTTCGCGCCTCGATGCTGTTGGCGCGCTACTACGAGCACGTTGGCGACACAGAAAACCAATCAAAGCACCTGGAGCCGATCTTCAAGTCGCGCTTTCGATTTCACGATCTCGTGTCGCCAAGGGAATATCTCGCGCAGCGGGACGCCGCGCTCGAAGGCTCCGCCGGCCAGGAATGGCTGCGCAGCGCCCTCGCGGGCCTGGAGCTCCTGGAGCCGGCGGACGCGGCCAGCCAGGCAAGCCATCTTGCCCACCTGGCCATGCTTCGCCGAGAGCTGGGCTTTTGAGCGCCTTTCTTATTGAGAACCGTATAAATAACTGTCAACGCCATGAAGGGTAAAGACGTTAATCTGCTTGTGTTTGTTTCGAGTTGCGACGATGAAGCACAAGCGGGATTTCAAGGCGTTGGAAAAGCGGCGGCTGAAAGGCGCGCGGCGTATCGAAGTCGGAAGTGGCACGGCAGTTAGGCGTGACGCGGCAGACGGTGGCGGC
>JAJZRT010001074.1:1399-2531 GCA_021802595.1 Pseudomonadota bacterium | reverse complement strand
GCTGCTGGTGCTGGTGAGCCTGGTGGGGGGGTTTGCCATTTATCAAACCCGTGCTGTCACACACAGCCTGGAACAACATAGTCAGAACGCAGCCCAGTCCGAGTTGGCGGCCGCCGTCCAAGGGCTGCTGAGCCGGACCGAAGAACAGTCCGTCAAACTGGCGCGCTGGGATGAAACCCGGCAACAGCTGGTACTGCCCGAGTATTACACCTATTGGCGGGATCAACGGCTCTACGAAAGCGGCATGCTGAACAGCAGCCATCTGCGGGCGGCGTTGTACGCCCCATCCGGCATGCTGCTCGAACCCAGCCCTGCGGAAATCAGCATGCCGGCGAGGCTGCCGGCCGGCACCCCGCCGCATCAGAGCGCCAGTTGGTTGATCGACGAAGCAGGCACCGTTGCGTTGTATTACGCGTTCCCGGTATACAGCGACGAGCAGCGGCAAACCCTGCTCGGCCACGGCCTGATCCGGCTCGATTTCATGCCGGCCCTGCTGCGTCAGAACGCGCTCCATTTCACCGACACCGCCAGTGTCAGCCTGGCACTCAAGCCGGGTGAAATACTGGCCACGTCGGACCTGTTTCCGCGCCTCCGTTTCAGCGCCCGCCCCGACCCCGACCAACTCCGTTTCCAGACCATTCTGTCGCGCACTCTGCTCGCACTGTTTGTGCTGCTGGCAGCCATGGCATTGCTGGGTTTCGTGGCGTACAACCGTCTGCTGGTGCGTCCGCTGGGGCGCCTTTCGCAGTTCATCGATGCCATGCAGCACGGCCGCTTCAGCCCGAATCCGTCGCGTTCGCAGAGCATGCGCATCAGCGAACTGGAAAATATCCGCCGTTCGCTATTCGACTACCAGTTGCAATTGCGCGAGCTGCACGGCTCGATGGAACACCAGAACCGTGAATTCCACACGCAGGCGCGGCAGGATACGCTGACCGGCTGCCACAACCGGCGCGCGTACGAAGAAGACTGGGAACGCTTCCGCCAGGAACTGAAAACCGCACCGCAGGGCGTGGCCTTTCTGCTGTTCGACTGCGACCGCTTCAAGACCATCAACGACACTTACGGCCACGCCAAGGGCGATCGCGTGCTGTCGATCATTGCCGATGCGCTTGTGATGGCATTGCGTGCC
>JAJZRT010001074.1:0-1389 GCA_021802595.1 Pseudomonadota bacterium | reverse complement strand
TCTGTATCGCATCGGCGGCGACGAATTCGCCACCTTCCTGTCGCGCACCACGCCGGCCCAGGCCAAACAGGTCGCACAACGCTGCCAGAGCCTGATCGAAGCGGCAGGCTTTGCCGACCTTGGCATCATCGAGCCGGTCGGCCTCAGCATCGGCATCGCCTTCTGCGCGGCCGATCAACTTGAACAGGTCAACGAGCTGCCCAAGCAGGCCGACATCGCCATGTATACCGCCAAGCAGCCCGGTCGCACCCGCATCGCACTGTATGGCGAGGATACCGAGCGTGCGTCGCAGACGCTGGTGGCGAGCCGCGAAACCAGCGCCCTGTTCCAGGCACTGGCCAGCCCCGGCATGATCGAAATGCACTACCAGGCGGTCCATGCCCTGCCAGGACGTCAAGTGGATTATTACGAGGCACTGGCACGCATCCGCTACCACGGCAAACTCATCATGCCGGATGCGTTTCTGCCGGTGGTCAGCAGCCGCCGACTGGAAACCGAATTCGATCTGGCGGTCCTGAACCAGGTCGATGCCGACCTGTCGTCAGACCAGTTGCCGACCGGATGCGGCCTCTCGATCAACTTGTCGGCGCAGAGCATATCGCGCCCCGAAGTCGTCTCGCAGCTGCTGGAACTGTCGCGCCACAACGCCCGCCACCCCTTGATGCTGGAAATCACCGAAACCTCGCTCATCACGCAAATGGCCGAGGTACGCACCTATCTCGACTTGCTGCGCACAGTGAATTACCGCATTGCGATGGATGACTTCGGCACCGGTTATTCGCCGCTCCGCTACCTGGTCGACCTGCCGGTGGATGTGGTCAAGTTCGACATATCGCTGGTGAACAAGCTGGGCGAAGACAATCGCGCCGGCCAGGTGGTGGCCGACTTCGCCCGCATGATGAGCGAGGTCGGTTACTCGCTGGTGGCCGAGGGAGTTGAAACCGAGGCCGTGCTGCTCAAAGTCGAAAGCCTGGGCATTGCGCATGCGCAGGGTTATTTGCTGGGGCGGCCCATTCCGCTAGCAGAACTGGCCGCCAGCTTCGCCGCCGAGGGCGACGCAGCCACGTGTAATGCGTGACGCTAGCCGATTGACTTCAAGACCGACAGGCTGTGAGGCCTCAGTGCTTGCCCGAGCGCCAGATGGAAAAGATGATCCACAGGCTGTTGAAAAAAGCGATCAGGAATCCCAGCAGACCGAATAAAGGCAGGCCGAATAGCTGAGGGCCGCCTTCCACCGTCATGATGATGCTGGAGCCCACCACCAGCGAGGCGGTCAGAATGCCCATGGTCAGCCGGTTGCTGGCGCGATCCAGCTGATGGCCAAAATGGTCCAGCCGCTTCAGGTCGAGATCAACCCGCACCCGCCCACGCCGCATATCCCGCACCAGG
>JAJZRT010000027.1 GCA_021802595.1 Pseudomonadota bacterium | reverse complement strand
CACACGGCTTCGAAGACTTCCTGGCCGGACTTTTCAACCTTGGGTGCATTGGCGTCGACCGCGACCAGCGTGGCGAAGGGCTTGATGCGATCGAGCGTCGCCTTCTGCGCGGCCTCGCTGGTCGTATCGGGCTTGTGCTTGTCCTGGATGCCGAGTACCAGCTGCACGATCAGAAAAATAGCCAGCAGGGGTGCGAACAATCCGGCGAGGACGGAAATGATGATCTCCTGCGGGGTGGCTTGGGTCATCTTGGCGTGCGAATCGGCCATGAAATTATCCTTGGGGGGTGGCATCGAAAGCCGCGATTATAAGGAAAGCCACTCCGACAGGAAAGGGCGCCGCCGCCGGCGGATGGACGCCGCGTGGCAAAACGGCTATGCTTCGCGGCTCTTGGCGCCCGTAGCTCAGCTGGATAGAGTACTGCCCTCCGAAGGCAGGGGTCGTGCGTTCGAATCGCGCCGGGCGCGCCAGTTTTCCGGTCACAGCCAGCTTCAGCCCCTTGTCCTCCAAGGGTTTAATCTCCGCATGGCGGGTTTAAACTTTGCGCTGGCGTTCATTTCGAGTGTTTCAAACATGACCATTCCCACCCCTACCGATATCCAAGTGCATCAGGCGTCGCGCAAGCTGGAAATCGCGTTTTCCGACGGCGCGCGTTTCGAGATGCCATTCGAGTTCCTGCGTGTCTACTCGCCCTCTGCCGAGGTGCGTGGCCACGGTCCCGGCCAGGAAGTGCTGCAGGTCGGCAAGCGCGAAGTGCTGATCAATGCGGCCGAGCCGGTGGGCCTGTACGGCATCAATTTCTTCTTCTCCGACGGGCACGACACCGGGATCTATTCCTGGGAGTATCTGTACGATCTCGGCGTCAACCAGGCTGCGCTGTGGGACGAATACCTCAAGCGCATGGAGGCCGCCGGCGCTTCGCGCGACCCCGGCATCGCCAAGATGTTCGAGCAGCGCCCTAAAGCCAAATAGCCTGTCTGCCATGAGCGGTTCCTGTGCGGCAACGACACACGCGCCTTCCGGGGCGCGTGTTGTTTTGGTGAGCCCGTACGAACTGGGCCGACAGCCGTTCAATCTGGCGCAGCCGGCGGCGTGGTTCGCGCGTGAACGCATCGCCGTCGCCTGCGTCGACCTGTCGCAGCAAAAACTCGACCCGGCCACCTTTGCGCACGCCGGATACGTGGCGATTTACCTGGGCATGCATACCGCCACCCGGATTGCCGCGGCTGCCCTGCCGAAAATTCGCGCGCTTGCCCCGCATGCCCGTCTTGCCGCATTCGGCCTGTACGCCCCGGTCAATGCCGCGTGGCTGAAAGGCCTCGGGGTGGAGGCGATCTTCGGCGGCGAATCCGAACCCGATCTGCTGGCCTGGGTGCAATCCGGCGTGGCTCCGGCCGACACCGTGGTGCGGCGCGACAAGATCGAATTCCTGTTGCCGGAACGGCGCGGCCTGCCCGACCTGCAACGCTACGCCAAACTGATCCTGGCCGACGGCACGCAAAAAATCACCGGCTTCGCCGAGGCGAGCCGCGGCTGCAAGCACCTGTGCCGCCACTGTCCGGTGGTGCCCGTGTACGAGGGGAAATTCCGCATCGTGCCGGTAGACACGGTGATGGCCGACATCGCGCAGCAGGTCGAGGCGGGCGCTGCGCACATCAGCTTTGGCGATCCCGATTTTCTCAACGGGCCGACGCATGCGCTGAAAGTGGCCGAGGCCATGCATGCGCGATTTCCCGGTCTGAGCTGGGATGCCACGATCAAGGTCGAGCACCTGCTGAATCATGCCGACCTGCTGCCGCGCCTCAAGCAGTGCGGCCTGCTGTTCATCGTCACCGCGGTCGAGTCGGTCGACGACGCGATTCTGGACCGCCTCGCCAAGGGCCACACCCGCGCGGATTTCGAGACGGCGCTGGCGCAGTGCCGCGCGCTCGGCATCGCGCTGGCGCCGACCTTTGTGCCGTTCACGCCGTGGACCACGCTGACGGGCTATCGCGCGCTGCTCGCCACCCTGCTGCGGTTGCATCTGGTCGAGGCCGTGCCACCTGTGCAGCTGGCTATCCGCCTGCTGGTGCCGCAGGGTTCGTATCTTCTGCATCTGCCGGAATTTGTCGCGCGCGTCGGCGCCTTCGACGAGGCCATGCTGGGCTACCCATGGCAGGCGGACGATCCGCGTGTCGATGCCTTGCAGGGCGACATCATGGCCTGGGTGATGGACGCGGAAAAAGCCGCGCTGCCGCGTGACGAGGTATTCGGCGGCATCTGGGCGCGCACCCACGCTGCGCTGGGCGAACCGGCGCCCTCGCTGGATCCCGCGCAATTCGGCGTAAGCATCCCGCATCATTCCGAGCCGTGGTACTGCTGCGCCGAACCGACCGAAACCCAGCTCGCCGGTTTCTAGCCATGCCACGCCTCCTGCTGCTGCTTCCCGCCGCGGGCTACGCCAACCAGGACTTCATCGCCGCCGCCGCACGGCTGGACATCGAACTCGTTGCCTGCGCCGACTATTGCCATCGACTCGCGCCAGGCTGGGGCCTGCCGCCGCTGATGAGCGTTCCGTTCGATCAGCCCGAGGTCGCCTTGCCGCAGGTCCTGCGTGCGCTGACACAGCCGGTGCACGGCGTGCTGGCTGCGGATGACCATGGCCTCGCGCTGGCGGCACAGCTGCGCGTGGCGTTGAAGCTGCCGGGCAATCCACCCGAGGCGGTGGCGTCGCTGACCGACAAGCTGCGTTTCCGTCGCTTGCAGCAGGCGGCCGGCTTGCCACACCCCCTGTTTGTCGGCGTCCAGGGCGACGACACGAATGCCGCCGCACCTCTGGGCTTCCCGCTGGTGGTGAAGGCGCGCCGGCTGAATGCCAGTCGCGGTGTCATCCGCGCGGACGATGAGGCACAACTTGCGCGCGCGATGAAGCAGGCCCAGCGCATCCAGGCGCGCATTCTGCGCGATGCCGGCGAACTCGGCCTGCTGGTCGAGCAGTTCATCCCCGGTTTCGAGGTTGCGCTCGATGGGGTGATGGCGCATGGAGAACTGCAGGTGCTCGCCCTGTTCGACAAGCCCGATCCGCTCGACGGCCCCTTTTTCGAGGAAACGATTTTCGTCACCCCTTCGCGCCTGCCTGCCGCGACGCAACGCCATCTGGCCGACGCGGTCACCCGTGCCTGCGTGGCGGCCGGGCTGACGGAGGGCATGGTTCACGCGGAGGCACGCATCAACGATGCCGGGGTATGGCTGCTCGAAATTGCGCCACGCGGCATCGGGGGACTGTGCGGGCGGGTATTGGACGCAACGCTGGGCATGACGTCGGCAGAAATTGTGCTGCGCCACGCGGCGGGCCTGCCGTTGCCGGCCCGGGCACATGCCGTTGCCGCAGGCGTGATGATGATTCCCATCCCGCTCAGCGGCATTCTGCAGGGGGTCGATGGCATCGACGCGGCGCGCAGCGTGCCGCATATCACGGGCGTTGAAATCACGGCCAGCGCCGGCCAGCTGGTGGCGCCGCCCCCTGAGGGCGCGGGCTACCTGGGCTTCATCTTCAGTCGTGCCGCGACAGCGCAGGAAGCCGAGTCCGCCTTGCGAACGGCCCACGCTGCGCTGGCGGTTCGCATCCAGCCGCTGGTCGAGCCATGAGTCCCTTTCACGTCGAGCTTGCCGCCGCGATCGGCCGCGCCACGGGCACGCCGTTCGAAGTGCGCAGCACATCTGCCGCTCGCGGGGGCGACATCAGTGAAGCGTTCACGCTCGGCGACGGCACGCGCACGTTTTTCGTCAAAACCCAGCCGGCGGCAGGGCTGGCCATGTTCGAATCGGAAGCCGCCGGGTTGGCGGAGCTGGAAGCTGCCCGTGCGGTGCAGGTGCCGCGGGTGGTGTGCCGTGGCCTCGCAGCAGGCCAGGCGTATCTGGTGCTCGAGTACCTTCCCATCAAACCGCACGGCGACGCCGCGCAACTGGGGCGTCAGCTGGCGCGGCAACACCGTGTCAGCGCCGCGCAATTCGGTTGGACGCGCGACAACTGGATCGGCGCCACGCCGCAGCCGAATGCCCGTACGGACGACTGGGTCGATTTCTGGCGCACGCAGCGGCTCGGGTTTCAGTTGCGGCTTGCTGCCGAAAATGGCTACGGCGGCGCACTGCAGCGGGATGGCGAAACCCTGCTCGTCCATCTCGACGCGTTTTTCGGCGGCCACACACCGGCGCCCTCACTTCTGCACGGCGATCTGTGGGGTGGAAACCATGGGTTTCTGGCCGATGGCACATACGATCTTTCATGGCCTTCAGGGCATGGAAAGCCGGAGTCCCCTTGCGGGACGCCCGTGATATTCGATCCTGCGGTGTATTTCGGCGACCGCGAATGCGACCTGGCGATGAGCGAGCTGTTCGGTGGGTTCGCACCGGCCTTCCATGCGGCCTACCGCGAGGCGTGGCCGCTCGATCCGGGCTACGCGGTGCGCCGCACGCTCTACAATCTCTACCACGTTCTCAACCACGCCAACCTGTTCGGCGGCGGTTACGCGGCGCAGGCGGCGCGGATGGCCGCGCAGCTGGTGGCACAGATTCGTTAGGTCTCTACATGTTGCAGCGCCTGCTGATGCTTGTCCTCATGCTCGGCCTCGCCGCCTGCTCCGGTCTGCCGCGCAATGCAGTCACGCCGAAGCTGAGCGTGGCCGACGTGCGCCTCGGACAACTCGACCTGTTCGAGCAGCGCTTCGACGTGGGCCTGAAGGTCGAGAACCCGAACGACTTCGGGTTGACGATCGAGGCGCTGGAATTCGAGCTGGACGTGAATGGGCGTCCGTTTGCCCGAGGCGTGTCCCACGAGGCGACGCGGCTTGCTGCCGCCGCGACGACGATTGTGCGGGTCGATGCCTTGACGCAGTCAAACGACCTGATCCGGCAGCTCAAGGCCCTGCCCGGGATGCTGAAGGACGGCGTGCCTTACCGGATCAGGGGGAGAGTGAAGACCGACCGGTCGCCGCTCTGGCTGCCGTTCGACCATGCGGGCATCTATGGAAACGCTGAACAAGTTGGTTTGCTGTGTGGTTCGACAAGCTCACCACGAACGAAATCAATTACTTGCCGTTCGTCCTGAGCTTGTCGAAGGACTTGTTCAGCGTCTCCCTATGGCGGCAAGGAAGGGCACCCCACCGGGCGTGCGACCTGAGGGATCAGGCAGCGAGCGAGCGCAGGGTCGGGACGGCAAGGCCGAAGTGATCGGCGTGCGCGAGGGCACGCGTCAGCCGCGCCGGCGCCGAGCGTCCGGTGCAACCGTGGTCCGGATCGCCGTCGAAGGCCTCGAGCATGCCGGCGATGAGCTTCTCCCGATCATGCGCCACGCCGGTCAGCGCATCCTGGATGTCGATGACCTCGTTCGCCACCTGGCGCGCAAAGGCTTCATGCTTTTTCCACAGCTCGGACACCGTGCCGCCGGTCCTGAGGCCGGCGATGTTGGTGGTGAGGATGTAGACGTTCTTCCGCACCAGCTCGAATAGCAGTGCATCGCCCGGGGCAACTTCGCGGCACGGCAGGTCGATCGAGCCCAGCGCCTCGCACAGCAGCGCGGCGCCCGGGCCGGCAACCGGCGAGGCAATCAGCGGCCTGGCGTCGATGCCCTTCTTCTTCTCGAACCACACGGAGATCACCGTGGGCTCGGTGTAGCGGTATTGCACCCAGTCGCGCGGCAGCAGCTCGTTCTGGATCAGCGCGACGCGCGGCCGCCAGGTGCCGGGCATCGCTGCCAGCACCGTGTGCAAATCGTTCTCGGCGACCGCGATCAGCACCAGCACCGGAGCAGGATGCGCGTGCGCGACCGTGAACAGGTCGTCGCCGCGGTTGACCGGGATCACGCTGCAACCCGCGCGCAGCAGGCCGCCGGCGAACACGCGGCCCAATTGCCCCAGCCCGATGACGACGGCTTCGCTCATTCGAGACCCTTCGAGTGCAGGTACTCGTCGTAGGTGCCCATGTAGAACTCGACGCCCTCGGGGGTGATTTCGAGGATGCGGGTGGCGAGGCTGGAGACGAACTGGCGGTCGTGCGAGACGAAGATCAGCGTGCCCTTGAACAGGTCGAGCGCGAGGTTGAGTGACTCGATCGATTCCATGTCCATGTGGTTGGTCGGCTCATCCATCACCAGCACGTTGTGGCGGCCGAGCATCAGCTTGCCGTAGAGCATGCGGCCCTTTTCGCCGCCGGATAGCACGCGCACCGACTTCTTGACGTCGTCGCCGGAGAACAGGAGGCGCCCGAGGATGCCGCGCAGCACCTGCTCGTCGTCGCCGGCCTGGGTCCACTGGTGCATCCAGTCGGTGAGGTTCAAGTCCATGTCGAAGTCGGCGACGTGGTCCTGCGAGAAGTAGCCGACGTTGGCATTCTCGCTCCAGCGCACCTCGCCGAACTGCGGTGTCAGTTCGCCCATCAGCAGCTTCATCAGCGTCGACTTGCCGACGCCGTTGCCGCCGATCACGGCAAGCTTCTCGCCGGCTTCCAGCGAGAAGCCGAGACTGGAGAACAGCGGGGTGCCGTCGTAGCCGAACTTGAGGTTCTCCACCTCGAGCGCGCGGCGGTGCAGCGCCTTCTCCGGCTCGAAGCGGATGTAGGGGTTCTGGCGCGAGCTCGGCTTGAAGTCGTCGATCTTGATCTTGTCGATCATCTTCATGCGGCTGGTGGCCTGGCGCGCCTTCGACTTGTTGGCGGAGAAACGGCGCACGAATTCCTGCAGCTCGGCGACCTTGTCCTTGGCGCGGGCGTTCGCCGCGGCCTGACGCGCCCTGGCTTCGGAGGAAGCCAGCATGTAGTCGTCGTAGTTGCCCGGCCACACCTTGATGGTGCCGTAGTCGAGGTCGGCCATGTGGGTGCAGACCTGGTTCAAAAAGTGGCGGTCGTGCGAGATGACGATGATGGTCGCGTTGCTCTCGTTCAGCACGTTCTCCAGCCAGCGGATCGTGTTGATGTCAAGGTTGTTGGTCGGTTCGTCGAGCAGCAGGATATCGGGCTTGGAGAACAGCGCCTGCGCCAGCAGCACGCGCAGCTTGAAGCCGGGGGCGATCTGGCTCATGGTGCCGTTGTGCTGTTCGGTGGGGATGCCGACACCCAGCAGCAGTTCGCCCGCGCGCGCCTCGGCGTCGTAGCCGCCCATCTCGCCGAACTTGGCTTCGAGCTCGGCGGCGTGCAGGTAGTCTTCCTCGGTAGCCGAAGGATTCATGTAGATGGCGTCCTTCTCCTGCATCACCTTCCACATCTCGGCGTGGCCCTGCAGAACCACATCGAGCACGCGCTGGTCCTCGTAGCCGAACTGGTCCTGGCGCAGCCAGGCCATGCGCTCGCCGGGGTCGAGCGCGACGTTGCCGGCGGTCGGCTCGAGCTCGCCGGCGAGGATCTTCATGAAGGTCGACTTGCCGCAACCGTTGGCGCCGATCAGGCCGTAGCGGTTGCCGTCGCCGAACTTGACGTTGACGTTCTCGAACAGCGGCTTGGAGGCGAATTGCAGGGTGATGCTGGAAGCGGTGAGCACGGACGTATTCCTGGGGTGCGGGAAAAACGCCGCATTTTAACATCCCGCCATCGGCGGGGGCGGACCGGCCTTCCCGGCCGAATCCGGGATCCCGGGCTAGACGGTGGCGGCGCAGTGCAGTGCCGGATGGTCGGCAATGGGCCGGTCGAGGAAATACCCCTGCACCAGATCGACGCCGAACTGGCGCAGCAGCGCGAGCGTCGGGCCGTCCTCGACGTATTCGGCCACGACGGATTTGCCGAGGCCGAGCGCGACGCTGACCATGGCCTGCACGAAGACCTGGTTGTCGGGATCGCTGGGCAGGTCGCGGATGAAAATGCCGTCGATCTTGATGGTGTCGACGTGCAGGTGCTTGAGGTAGGCGAAGGAGGCGAAGCCGACGCCGAAATCGTCGAGGCAGACGCCGCAGCCGAGCTGGCGCAGCGCCTCGATCATGCGCTGCGCATCGTGCAGGTCGGAGACGGCCGCGGTTTCGGTGATTTCGACGATCAGGCGGTTGGGATTGACGCCGGCCCGCCGCAACTCGTCGCCGATGTATTGCGGCAGGCTGGGTTCGGACAGCGAACGCCCCGACAGGTTGAGCGCGATCGAGGGAATGGCCGGGTTTGCGGCCAGCCGGCGCAGCGTTTCCTGGATGACCCAGCGGTCGATGTCGAGTATGCGCCCGCTTTTCTCGGCCAGCTGGATGAAGTGGGCCGGCATGATGAGCTGGTCCGGCTTGCGCTCATCGGTCATGCGGATGAGCGCCTCCAGATGCGACAGGGTGCCGTCCTCCGCCCGGTAGACTCCCTGGAAATGCAGCTGGAACAGGTCCTTGTCGAGCGCGTTGCTGATGCGTTCACCCCACGACAGGCGGCTGCGCATTTCGCTGTCGGCCTCGTTGTCCGCGCGGAATACGCGCCAGGTGTTCTTGCCGGCGCTCTTGGCCTGGTACATGGCGATGTCTGCGCGCGCGACCAGATCGTCGGCATCCGTGGCATGTACGGGATAGTAGGCGATGCCGAGGCTGGTCGTGAGCCGCAGATTCTGTCCTTCGAAGCGGAAGGGTATCTGTGCGATCGCGCGCACCACGCGGTCGGCCAGTACTTCGGCCTCGTTGCCCTGGACCGCGGGCAGCAGGATGGCGAACTCGTCGCCGCCCAGCCGCGCCAGCACTTCGTTGCGCCGCACCAGCGTGCCGATTTCGCTGGCCACCCGGATCAGCAGCGCGTCGCCGGCACGATGGCCGTAGCTGTCATTGATGGTCTTGAATTCGTCGAGGTCGAAGAACATGACCGCGCACTGCATCTGGTGGCGGTCGCAATCCAGCATGGTGCGCGCCAGTTCCTGCTGGAAGCGGTGGCGGTTGTAGAGACCGGTCAGCGCGTCGCGTTCGGCCAGGTAGACCAGCTGTTCGGCGGTCTGGCGCTCGCGGGTGATGTCCTCGTAAATCCACAGATGGCCGATGAAGCGGCCTTCGCGGTCGCGCACCGGGTAATCGAGTTCGGTGATGACGCGGCCATCGGCCATCTGGATTTCATAGCTGTCGGACAATTCGCGCGTTTCCAGCACGGACAGCAGATGCCGGGAGAAATGATCGGGGCGCGCCAGCATCGACGTCGACTTGGCCAGCACGTCGTGTACCGGCAGGCCGATCAGGCTGGTCTTCTCCTCGTCGATCATCCACATGCGGGTGAAGGCGGGGTTGTGGTAGATCACCCGGCCGTCGGCGGCGACGAACAGGATGCCCAGGTTCATCGCCGACAGCAGCGATACCAGGCGGGCGCGTTCCTGCTCGGTTTCTTCGAGGTAGCGGCTTTGCAGGCTTTCCGCCGCGCGCAGTTCGTTGATGGCCTGGCGCAGGTTGGCCTCGGTCGCCTTGAGGTCGTCGACGCTGTGGATGCTGGCGCGGATGCCCTGATACACGTTGCTGTAATCGTGGATCGGCTGCCAGTTCACCACCGCCCAGAAGTGGCCGCCGTCCTTGCGGCAGATCCGCAGGGTGTAGCCCTGCCCCGAGGTGCCGCGCAAGGCCTGGCGCAGCTGGAACTCGGCTGCCGTGCGGTCTTCTGGGTGGATGATGTCGGCCGGAAAGTCCATCTGCCCCATGCATTCGCCGACGCTGTAGCCGAGCATGCGCTCGACCGAGGGGTTGACCCACAGCAGCTTGCCGTCGGGTGACAGCCAGAACTCGAGATCGTGCGTGTAATCGGCAATGGCGTGGAAGCGCGCTTCGTTTTCGCGTGCCCGCTCGACGTTGAAACGCACCGACTCGGCCATGCGATTGAAGGTGTCGACCAGCTGACCGATTTCGTCTTCGCCGGCCCCGGTCAGCCTGACGTCCAGATCGCCATGCGCCATGCGTTTTGCGGCGCGGGTCAGCGCTTCGAAGCGGCGGACCACGCCGCCGCTAGACAGGGCCAGCAGGACGCCCGTCAGCAGCAAGGCGGCTGCGGCGATGAACAGGCTCTGCCGCAGGTAGCGGCCACGCGCCTCCCGGATGAAGTCGCCCGACAGCACCAGGGCGATCTCGCCATAGCGCTGGCCGGAGAATTCGACCGGCTGGACCAGGCGGAAATCGGCAGCGGTGCCGTCGATGCCGGCCTGGTGCACGATGCGATTGTTTCTGTCGCGCACCTCGATCATCTTCAGGCCGCCTTCGTGTTGCAGGGTTTCGACGGTGTCGCGCACGCTGGCGTTGTCCTGTTGCAGGAGCGGGGCGAGCAGGGCGGCGGCCAGGGTTTTTCCCGTGTCCCGCGCGCGATTCTCGGCTTGCTGCTGCAATTCCTGGCTGGTGAGCTCGACGCCGTTGATGATCAGGAATGCCAGCATCAGCGCCTCCACCCCCAGCGCGGCGAGCGTGAGCTTGTAGCGCAGCGAGAGACGCCCGAACCAGGCCTTCACGGCTTCGCCCGCATCATTTCTTCCGCCTGCAGGGCATACGGGCGGAACGCGCGCAATTCACTGCCATCCACGGCGACGAAGCGCCCATAATCGCCGTGCTGCATGAAGGCCCGCCCTTCCGGCGTGGCAGCGAAATCGAGCAATGCCTTGCGCAGCGTATTCGCTTCGCGGTCGCTCAGGCGGGGGTGGGTCAGGTACATCAGGCTGGAAAGGGGCGCGGTTTCGGTGAGCACGCGTAATTGCTGGCGCAGTTCGGGCGGCAGCAGCGTGTAGGGATGAAGCCCCAGCATGGCCGCCGCAGCGTTTCCATTGACGACCTGCATGACGGCATTGAGGTGGGTGCCGTAAGCGATCGTCTGATAATCGACGTCGCGCCTGAGCCCGAGTGCCGCCATTTCGGCCTGCACCGCCAGCGCCGTGACGGCGATGGAATCGGGAATGGCGATATTTTTGCCGCGCAGGTCTTCCGGTGTCCGGTAGGGCGATGTGTTCCTGACGACCAGCAGGCCGCGGACGGGGCGGGAATACTTCAGCAGCGGCCGGTAGCCGGCATCCTGCCGGGCCAGCCAGGCCAGGTGCGGCGCGGTCAGCAGGATGTCGTAGTCGCCTTGCCGGGTACGCGCGACGAAGGTCCTGAAGTCACGCGCGGTATAGATGGCGACCTGCCGTTGCAGGCGTTTTTCCATGAGGCTGGCGAGCGGCTGGTAGGTCTCCAGGGTTTGCTTGGCGGTCATATTGGGAAAGATGCCGAATATGAGGGGCGGCGCGTCCGTACCGGTTTCGGGATGGGCGTCAGCGATCAGCATGAAGGCCAGCAGGCACGACAGCGCTGCAGATTTGAGCCGTGGCGCCCACGCCGGACGCAGGCGCAGCAAGCCTTGCGCGGCCCAGCCGAGCAGGCGGCGGACATCGGCGACATCCGTAGGCGCATGGGAACAAAGGCGGGGCAACCCCGGCCGCTGGACGAATCGGTGCAAGCTTTCTTTCCCTTGTTTACAGGTCTTTTTGCAGGACCTTGGATCTCCGCTTGTAGTTGTACAACGCCTGCTTGCCCCGGGGCAGGTGGTCGGGGCTGCTGTCGACGAAGCCGCGCTCCTCGAACCAGTGCTCGGTACGCGTGGTCAGCACGAAGAGTTTCTTGAACCCGGCCTTCCTGCCCCGTTTCTCGGCTTCCGCCAGCAGCAGATCGCCGAATCCGCGCCCGCGATATTCGCTGGAGACGGCCAGGCAGGCAAGTTCCGCCGCCTGCTCCTCCGGGAAGGGATACAGCGCGACGCAGCCGGCGATGACACCGTCGGATTCGAGCACCAGGAAGCGCTCGATTTCCATTTCCAGCAGTTCGCGCGAGCGCCGCACCAGGATGCCCTCGCGCTCCAGCGGCTCGATCAGGCCGAGGATGCCGCCGACATCGTCGATGGTGGCCGGGCGCAGGGTTTCCAGCGGCGCCGGGGTGACGAGGGTGCCGACGCCTTCGCGGGTGAAGAGCTCGGACAGCAGGGCGCCGTCGCGGTGGCGGCTGATGAGGTGCGCCCGCTTGACGCCCTGGGTGCAGGCGGTGATGGCGCAGGGCAGGTAGTAGGTGACGTCCTCGGGCAGTTTCTTCGCGCGGTCGAGCACCTGCCGCGCCTCGT
Source organism: Pseudomonadota bacterium (assembly GCA_021802595.1). The sequence goes on along the minus strand of JAJZRT010000027.1, from coordinate 1,949 downwards.
TGACGGTGAGCGCGTTGTGGATCGCGCGGCCCTTGTCCGGCACACCTTCGGTGTCCATCAGGAAGATCAGCTTGTCGGCCGCGAGTTCGACGGCCGCCTGGGTGGCCACGTCTTCGAGGCTGAGATTGAAAATCTCCCCGGTCGGCGAGTAGCCGATCGGCGACAGCAGGACGATGTCGTGCTGGTCGAGGCGCCGCCGGATCGCGGCGGCGTCGATCTTGCGCACTTCTCCGGTGTGCAGCAGGTCGACGCCGTCGCGCACGCCCAGCGGCTGCGCGGTGACGAAATTGCCCGAGGCGACCCGGATATCGGCGCCCGCCATCGGCGTGTTGGCCAGGCCCAGCGACAGCAACGCCTCGATTTCCACCCGCACTGTGCCGGCTGCTTCCTTGACGCACGCCAGCGCGGCGTCGTCGGTGACGCGCAGCCCGTTCACATAGCGGATCGCGGTGCCGTTTTCTGTCAGTCTGGCTTCGACCTGCGGCCGCACGCCGTGGATCAGCACCAGCCGCACGCCAAGGCTGTTGAGCAGGTTGACGTCGTGGGCCAGTTGCACGAAACCGCCCTCCGCCACCAGTTCGCCGCCGAAGGCGATGACGAAGGTCTTGCCGCGGAAACCATGGATGTAGGGTGCGGCGGAACGGAACCAGTGGACGAAATGGGTCGTATCTTTCAATGACATGGCCTGGAGTGGGGGTGCCAAACGCGAAGGATACAGAAAACGCCCGCGAAACGGAGGGCGTCCATTCCCGCTCTGTGAAATTAATGGAATAAATCGGCTACGCCTCACGTCATCAGCAGGTACGACAAATTCCCATTTCAATCGTCTTGAGGAGACACACATGAGGCAAATGAACAAGCTGCTGGGCGCCGTGCTGGGTGGCGTTTTGATGGTGGGTGCGTTGGCCCTTCCGGCGGCTGCGCTTGCAGAAAATGGCAAGGGCCCGATGAAAGTCGTGATCCAGGTCAGCGATGCCGATCCGGCTACCTGGAGCCTCGCGCTGAATAACGTCAAGAACTTCCAGGCTGCCACGAAGGGCGAGGCCAAAATTGAAGTTGTGGCCTATGGGCCGGGTATCGGCATGCTGACGGCCGATTCCGAAATGGCCAATCGCGTGAGCGAGGCGGTGGATTCCGGTGTAAAAGTGGCTGCATGCGGGAACACCATGAAGGCGAAAAACCTCACCAAGGCAGACATGAATTCCAAGGTCGACATTGTGCCCGGCGGCGTGGTGGAAATCGTGACGCGCGAAATGGAAGGGTATAGCTACATTCGCCCGTAATCGAGCGTGGCGGAGGGAAAAACCGGGTCTGTGCCCGGTTTTTTTACGCCTGTTGCCGCTTAAGGAAGCGCTGAACAAGTTGATTCCGCTCATGGTTCGACAAGCTCACCACGAACGGAATCAACAAGTTGCCGTTCGTCCTGAGCTTGTCGAAGGACTTGTTCAGCGCTTCCTTAAAAGTCGCCCCACAGCGTCTGCATCACGGCCAGTGCGGCCAGCGCCGCCGTCTCGGTGCGCAATACGCGCGGTCCCAGACGAACCGGAATGGCGCCCGCTGCCTGCAGGGCGGCGACCTCGTCGGCCTCAAAGCCGCCCTCGGGCCCGGCCACCAGCCAGTCCTGGGTGACGGGCGTTGGCAGGTCGGCCAGCCGCGCCTCGGCCAGCGGCGACAGAAACAACAGTCGTCCGGCACCGTGTCGTCCCAGCCAGTCGGCCAGCGCCTGTGGCGCGGCCACCACGGGTACCTGGTTGCGGCCGCATTGTTCGCAGGCGCTTGCCACTACGCCCTGCCAGTGCGCGACCCGTTTGTCGGCGCGTTCCCCCGCCAGCTTGACCACGCTGCGCCTGGCGGCGATCGGCTGGATCGCCGCCACCCCCAGTTCGACCGCCTTCTGCAGCGTGTAGTCCATGCGCTCGCCGCTCGAGATGCCCTGCGCCAGCATCACC
>JAJZRT010001073.1 GCA_021802595.1 Pseudomonadota bacterium | reverse complement strand
GTGAGCATGGAGGGACGACGATGACCGCCCGGCTGCGCGAGATTCCGTACAACTACACCTCGTTTTCCGACCGCGAGATCGTGCTGCGCCTGCTCGGCGAGCAGGCGTGGGAAGCGCTGCGCGAACTGCGCCTGGAACGCGTCACCGGGCGCTCGGCGCGCATGCTGTACGAAGTGCTGGGCGACATCTGGGTCGTGTCACGCAATCCCTACCTGCAGGACGACCTGCTGGACAACCCCGGCCGGCGCACCGCGCTGATCGGGGCCATGCACCACCGTCTGGATGAAATCGAAAAGCGCCGCCTGGCGCACCTGACCGAGACCGAAGCGGACCCGGAAACCAGGGTACAGCAGGCCGCGCGCGCGCAGAAGGTGACGTTTCTGCTCGAGCGCGGGCGCGATGCCGTGGACGCCTTCGGCGCCGGGTTCGCCGAAGTTGCGACACTGCGACGGCTGGCGCTGAAAAAACTCGGCCGCAGCACGCGCAAGGATAATATCCGCTTCGACGGCCTGACGCGGGTCTCCCACGTCACCGACGCCACCGACTGGCGCGTCGAATATCCCTTCGTGGTCATCCACCCCGACAGCGAGGACGAAGCCGCCGCCGCGGTGCGCGACTGCATCGAACTGGGGCTGACCATCATTCCGCGCGGCGGCGGCACCGGCTACACCGGCGGCGCCGTGCCGCTCACCGCGCTGTCTGCGGTGATCAACACCGAGAAACTCGACGCGCTGGGCGAGGTCGAGGAAAGCTGGCTGCCGGGCGTGGCGCGGCCGGTCGCGACCATACGCTGCGGCGCCGGCGTCGTGACCAAACGCGTGATGGAGGCGGCCGAGGCGGCGGGATATGTATTCGCGGTGGATCCGACCTCGGCCGACGCCTCGTGCATCGGCGGCAACGTCGCCATGAACGCCGGCGGCAAGAAGGCGGTGCTGTGGGGCACGGCACTGGACAATCTCGCCTCCTGGCGCATGGTCGATGCCAACGGCTTGTTTCTGGAAGTGACGCGCCTAGCGCACAACCTCGGCAAGATCCACGACGCCGGCGTGACGCGTTTCCAGATCCAGCACTACCAGCGCGACGGCAGCACCCCCCGGGGCAAGCCTGAAGTGCTGGAGATACCGGGCGCGCGCTTTCGCAAGGCGGGGCTGGGCAAGGACGTAACCGACAAATTCCTCTCCGGGCTGCCCGGCATCCAGAAAGAAGGGTGCGACGGCATCATCACCTCGGCGCGCTTCATCCTGCACAAGATGCCGGCGGCGATCCGCACCGTGTGCCTGGAATTTTTCGGCCAGGTGCGCGACTCGGTTCCGGCCATCGTCGAGATCAAGGACTACCTCGATGCCCGCGGCAACGCACTTGCCCCGGGCGAGCGCGGCGCGCGAGCGGTGATGCTCGCCGGCCTGGAGCACATGGACGAGCGCTATCTGAAAGCGGTGGGCTACGCGACCAAAGCCAAGCGCAAGGCGGGCAGCGCGGGTCGGCCGAAGATGGTGCTGATCGGCGACATCGTCGGCGAGGACGACGACGCGGTGGCGGCGGCGGCGTCGCAGGTGGTGCGCATCGCCAACGCCCGCGGCGGCGAAGGCTTCATCGCCGTCTCGGCAGAGACGCGGCGCAAGTTCTGGCTCGACCGCGCCCGCACCGCGGCCATCGCCAAGCACACCAACGCGTTCAAGATCAACGAAGACGTGGTCATTCCGCTGGCGCGCCTGGGCGACTATTCCGACGGCATCGAGCGCATCAACATCGAGTTGTCGATCTCGAACAAGCTCGCCCTGCTCGATGCGCTGGACGAATATTTCCAGGGCGAGCTGCCGCTCGCCCAGCACGGCGAAACGCTGCCTGCGCCCGAACTCCTGGGCGACCGGCGCGAGGCCGCACGCGAACTCCTCGCCAGGACGCGCGCGCGCTGGCGCTATTTCCTCGACCACCTCGACCTGCCGGTGGCCGAGGCAAGCGCCGACATGGTGCCCGGGCTGGCGGCAGTGACCCATTCGGGGCGCAGCCTGTTCTCGCTGCTGCAGGACCACAGCCTGCGCGTTTCGTGGAAGGACGAAGTGCGCACCGAGCTGCAGCAATTGTTCGACGGCCTGGTGTTCCACCGCATACTCGAGGGCTGCACCGCGATCCACCAGCGCGTGCTCAAGGCGCGCGTGTTCGTGGCGCTGCACATGCACGCCGGCGACGGCAATGTGCACACCAACATCCCCGTCAACTCGGACAATTACGACATGCTGCTCGCCGCCAATGCGGCGGTGGCGCGCATCATGCGCCTGGCGAAATCCCTGGACGGCGTGATCTCGGGCGAGCACGGCATCGGCATCACCAAGCTCGAGTATCTCGACGCGCATGAAATCGAAGCCTTCCGCAGCTACAAAGAGATGGCCGACCCGCAGGGCCGTTTCAACGCCGGCAAGCTGCTCGCGGGCGGCGATCTCCGGAACGCCTACACCCCCAGCTTCAGCCTGTTGGGCGCCGAATCGCTGATCATGGAACAGTCGGAGACGGGCAGCATCGCCGATTCGATCA
>JAJZRT010001072.1 GCA_021802595.1 Pseudomonadota bacterium | reverse complement strand
TGACAATATGGCCTGGAACGACCCGCAATGGGGCAATAAAGACAATCGCAGGAATAGCGGGCCGCCCGACCTGGACGAGCTGTGGCGGCGCTTCAACCAGCGTCTCGGTGCCCTGTTCGGCAACAAAAATGGCGGCGGTGACGGCAACTCCCCGGGAGGCATGTCAGGCGGCGGCAACCTGCTCGGCCTGCTGATTGGCGCGCTGGTGCTGGTGTGGCTGGCGAGCGGGTTCTATATCGTCGATACCGGCCAGCGCGGCGTCGTGCTGCGCTTCGGAAAATACATCGAGACCACCGATCCGGGGCCGCGCTGGCACCTCCCCTGGCCGATCGAATCGCGCGAGATCGTCAACATCGATCAGGTGCGCACCGTGGAAATCGGCTACCGCAACAACGTCAAAAGCAAGGTGCTGAGAGAGTCGCTGATGCTGACGGATGATGAAAACATCATCGATGTGCAATTCGCGGTGCAGTACATCCTGAAAGATCCCGAGGAATACCTGTTCGTCAACCGTGCGCCTGAAGACACGGTGCCACAGGTGGCTGAAACCGCGATGCGGGAAATCGTGGGCAAGAATAAAATGGACTTCGTGCTGTACGAGGGCCGTGCCGACATCGCCTCGCAGGCGAAGGTGCTGATGCAGCAGATTCTCGATCGCTACAAGACCGGCATCAGCATCAGCCAGGTCACCTTGCAGAATATCCAGCCGCCCGAGCAGGTGCAGGCCGCGTTCGACGACGCAGTGAAGGCGAGCCAGGATCGCGAGCGCCTGAAGAACGAGGCGGAGGCCTATTCCAACGATGTGGTGCCGCGTGCCAGCGGCGTGGCATCGCGCCTCAAGGAAGAGGCCGACGGCTACAAGCAGGCGGTGATTGCCAACGCCGAGGGTGACGCCAGCCGTTTCGCGCAGATCAATTCCGAATACCAGAAGGCACCGCAGGTTACGCGCGAGCGTATGTATCTCGACACCATGCAGACCGTGATGAACAACGCCAGCAAAGTACTGGTGGATCAGAAGGGTGGCAACAATCTCTTGTATCTGCCGCTCGACAAGTTGCAGCAGATCGCCAACCCGCCCGCCAGCGGCGCACCGGACATTCTGCTGCAGCCGCCAGCTGCAGCGACAACGGCGACGCCCCCCGCACCCGTGGATCTGCGCTCGCGCGATGCCTTGCGCAGCCGTGATCGGGAGGATCGGCCATGAACAAGCATATCGGCCCCATCCTGATCGGCCTGGTGGTGTTGCTGGTGGTCTTGAGCGGCAGCATGTTTACCGTCGATCAGCGCCAGAACGCCCTCGTATTCCAGCTTGGGGAGGTGGTCTCGGTCAAGAAGGCGCCGGGCCTCTACTTCAAGCTGCCGCTGGTGCAGAACGTCCGCTATTTCGATACGCGCATCCTCACGCTGGATGCCGGGGAGCCCGAACGCTTCATCACGTCGGAAAAGAAAAACGTGCTGGTCGATTCGTACATCAAGTGGCGTGTCATTGATGCCCGGCAGTTCTATGTCTCGGTTGGCGGCGATGAGGCGCGCGCGCAGATCCGCCTGAACCAGACGGTGAACGACGGCCTGCGTGCCGAATTCGGCAAACGCACGATTCACGACGTTGTTTCCGGTCAGCGTGACAAGGTGATGAATCTGATTCGCACCAAGGCGGACCAGGATGCCCGCTCGATCGGCGTGCAGGTGGTGGACGTGCGTATCAAGCGGGTCGATCTGCCGGAAAGCGTGTCGGAAAACGTCTATCGCCGCATGGAGGCAGAACGCAAGCAGGTGGCCAACGAACTGCGTTCGACCGGCGCGGCGGAAGCGGAAAAGATCAAGGCGGATGCCGACAGGCAGAAGCAGGTGATCGTCGCCAATGCCTATCGTGACGCCCAGCGCGTCAAGGGCGAGGGCGACGCCAAGGCCTCGGCGATCTACGCTGCCGCGTATGACAAGAACCCTGAGTTCTATGCCTTCTATCGCAGCATGCAGGCCTACCGCGAAAGCTTCAAGAACAAGAGCGACGTGATGGTGCTCGATCCGAGCGCAGATTTCTTCAAATACATGAAGAACCCGCGTGCCGCCGGCGGTAAATGACGGGAGCGGACTGGCTTGCTGCGCCGCCCGGATGCAGGCGGCGTTTTTTTGTTGATGATGCTGAACTGAAATGACTGCCTGGCTGTTGCCCGAAAACGTCGAGGATGTGTTGCCGCCGCAGGCCTGGCGCATGGAGGACATGCGCCGTGCGCTGCTCGACCTGTTCCGTAGCCGTGGTTACCAACTGGTGATTCCGCCGCTGATGGAATATGTCGATTCGCTGCTGACCGGGGTGGGGGCCGATCTCGACCTCAAGACCTTCAAGCTGGTTGACCAGCTGACCGGGCGGCTGATGGGCGTGCGCGCCGATATCACCCCGCAGGTGGCGCGCATCGACGCGCACCTCTTGGCCGCCAACGCGGTGAACCGCCTGTGCTACGCGGGCAGCGTGCTGCACACCCAGTCCGACGGCTTCCACCGCTCGCGCGAGCCGATCCAGGTCGGCGCCGAGCTAT
>JAJZRT010000026.1 GCA_021802595.1 Pseudomonadota bacterium | reverse complement strand
CATCAAAAATGTCCAGTTTGCCCTGGAATCTGTGTCCACTTTGCCGTGGAATCAGTGTCCAGATTCGCGTGGAATTCGTGTCCAGTTTGCCGTGGAATCAGCGTCCAGTTTGGGCTGGAATACGCACTCTCCGATCCACTCGTCGATCTTGGCCAATACCGCTTCGGGTTCCTTGCTGCGCGCGGAACGGACGACTTCCTGCAACGCGCGGGTGAGCCTGCCGACTGCACCAATGGGCCGGCCATTCAAGAAGTTTTCTGCTTGCGCCCTGGCCTGCCGCACCTTGCGTTCCAGGGTGGCTATCTTCGATTCGGCTTTCTTGATGGCCGCCGCATCCTGCGTTGTCGCGGCAAAGCTGGCCATGAGCAGGAATCTCTCAGCGGTGCCGACCTGCTGCGCGGCGTAGTGCCAGTGCCAGCGTTCCCATCCGGCGATGTCGCAGCGCAGTTCGACGATATCGTCTCCATCGTCGTGGCCGATGCCGGCCTGCGCCATTTCTTCTTCGATGCCGGCGGCGATCTCGCAATAGGTTTCCGCTGCCATGCGCGCCTCGTGCATGGCGATGACCGCGTAGATCTGCGCGTCGGTCAGGGTGGGCGGCGTGGCGGGGATGAAGGTCGTCCAGAGGCTACGGGCGGCCTGGGCATAGCTGTCGTAGCGTTCGACGTGCTGGTGGATGGCAGGGTTGGATCGGGCGATGCCGGTGCAGGCTTTTACAGCCCAGTCGGGGCGGTCGGTGATCAGCGGTTCGAGGAGGTGACGCCCATCTTTCAGCACGTCATCGAGGCGGTCGATCTCGAGGCTGATCTGCGGCCAAAGCCAGCAGTGCTGGTGGCGGATGCGCAGGTCGTTGAGATCGTCGGTCAGCGCATTGAATGGGCCAGCGGCAGGCACGGCAGCCTCTGACCCGTCGTCGGGGCCATCGATCTGCTCATCGGATGCCGGTGGTGTCGCCATGTATTCTCGTTGTTGTGCTTGCGAATCGTGCGAATGCCGCGAAACGCCTTGTGCCGTGAGGCTTTGCGTCTGTGCGCAGCGGTGCGAATCATGCGCATGCCCAACGGATTCGCATCGGTCGCAGACGATGCGCAAACTGGAAACGCAGTTGCCGAGCCTGCCTTCGCGGAATTCGCAGGTTTCGCATGGGTCATTTTACGGGAGGGGTCCTTCCTGGCCAAAATCCAATACGGGAGGCGCGAGCGCGGCGCTTCGATAGCGTCAGGGTGCAAACCGAGGTTTGCAGGGTTTGCGGTTTGCACCCAGGCAAGGGGTGTGCGTTGAATTCACCCCCTTGAAACCGAAAAACGGTCACCACTTTTTCAGCCAGTATTGGCGCGGGTTTCCGGCGATTGCAGGGCCGAAAATCGGCAAAACGGCCACCGTGAGATTTGGCCGAAGGAAAGGGCCTGCGGTGCGCGCAGACCCTTGGGCGGTTTGCAGTCAGGCGATGCGATAGGCCCGCTGCCCGTCCGCACCCTTCTCGGTGACCACCTCGTAACCGAGGCGTTTCCTGACCATGCCGGAGATCGCGCCCCGGACGGTGTGGGCCTGCCAACCGGTGGCGGCTATCATCTGGGCAATGGTTGCGCCGCCCGGGCGCTTCATCGCGTCGATGATCGCGGCCAGTTTGGTGCCGGGGCGAATCGTCCGCGACGTGGCCTCCAATTTCTGGAGTACATCGGGGGTGTCCATTTTCTGGACACCCTTGGGGATGGGGTGCTGTTTGCCGACGGCGGCGTAACCGGCATCGGTGAGCCGGTGGCCGCCTTCGGATTCCGTGATGAATCCTCGGGCGAGCAGGCCCTCGATGACCTTGGCGCGGGCACCACCACGCAGGGTGGTCGGAAGGGGCTCGATGTTGCCGTTGGGGTGGCCGGCAGCTGCCTTGAGGATGGCGGTCTGAGTGTCGGTGAGTTTGGCTTGGGCGGTCATGACGATCTCCGGTGGTTGATGGGCGTCGTCACACGCCGTCGCCGCTGAAGATCGCCAGCAACTCGTCCAGCCCGGCCTCCACCCGCCCGAGGTCGCCGACGTGGCCCCAATTGATGGCATCGGGGTAGTGACCGAAGTGGTCGTCGGCGAGTTGTTGCAGCCGTTCCAGTTTGGCGTGGATGGCGGCGGTGCGGGCGAGGTAGGCATCGAGGGCGATTGGCTTGGCGTTCATCGTTGGCTCCGGGTAGTGATTGACGACGTCCCCATGAACGCGCTGTTCGATCAGGAAGCCAAGCTATTCCGGGCTGAAAATTCCGCCGTGGTTCAGGTTATGAACACATGATAAGATGATGCCCGACTGCCGGTTTTTCATGAGAAGTCAAGCGCTATGAGCCGCTGCATTGTTGGTGTGATGGCCCCGGACAAGCTTCGAGAGCGAGAGCGGGCGATTGCGAAGGGGAAGTACAAACCTGCCCGAGGGGAACCCACCGTGTGGTTTCCTTCGACCAGTTCCCTTGCGGCCGTCCTCTCGGATGACAACCGGGCACTGCTGCGAACGATTCGGGATTCCAAGCCGGGGTCGCTTGCTGAACTGGCAGAATTGACCGGCCGGAAGCCTCCGAACCTTTCGCGGACGCTGAAAACGATGGCGAGCTACGGAGTGGTCGAGATTCAACGCTCGAAAGGGCTGCTGGTGCCAGTAGTCAGAACAACAGAGTTCTTGATCATCCTGGATTGAGGGCAAAAGGGAGATATGAGCCAAGAGGGGCAACTGGTCGACAAGAAATCCTTGCGTGCTGTCACCGGCCGAAATGCCGATTGGGATGGCCTCGCCAAGGATTGCGTCGCTTTTGCCAACGCTCAAGGTGGGCGTTTGCTGATCGGCATCGAGGATCATGCCCACGCTCCCGCGCCAGACCAGCGAGTTGATCCAGCCCTCACGGACACTCTCCGGCGCAAGATCGGCGAGCGCACGGTAAATGTGGCCGTCCTGCCCGAAATTCGTCAGGCAGATAACGGCGGCGAATATCTCGAGCTTCGCATTCAGCGCGCCCTGGCCGTTGCTTCAACCACCGATGGCCGCTACTTCTTGAGGGTTTCGGACGAAAGCAAGCCGGTCGTCGGCGACGATGTGATGCGGCTTGCCGCCGAGCGTTCCGCGCTGCCGTGGGAAACCCAGACCACGCTTCGAGTGCCCAGGAATTCGGTAGACCAGGTCAAGCTTGACGCCTTGGTGGCTGGCCTACGCGCCTCCGACCGGGTCAAGAATTCGGTCAAGGAAAAGACCGATGCCGAGCTGCTCAATCACTACCTGCTTGTCCATGGCAAGTGGCTCACCAATCTCGGTGTGCTGTGTGTCGGCACCCAGGCGGATCGGGCACGACTGGGCACCGCACCCGTCATCCAGTTCATCAAGTACGACGAGCAGGAACGCAAGGTCAACAAGCTCGTGTGGGACGACTACACGCTCTCGCCGATGGAACTGGTAGACCACGTATGGCGGGAGATTCCCGATTTCCGCGAGTTCTACGAGATTCCCGACGGCCTGTTCCGGCAGAACGTCCCGGTGTTCGACGAGGTGGTGGTTCGGGAACTTCTGATCAACGCACTCGTTCATCGCCCCTACACCCAGCGCGGCGACATCTTTATCAGCCTGCGCCCTGACCGCCTTGAAGTGGTCAATCCGGGGCCCTTACCGCTGGGCGTGACGCCGGAGAACGTTCTGCACGAATCCCGGCGGCGCAACGAGCACCTCACGCGCTTGTTTCACGATCTCAAGCTGATGGAGCGTGAAGGCACGGGGTTCGACACTCTCTACGATGTGCTTCTGTCCCAGGGGCGTCCGGTCCCCCGGGTGGTTGAGGGCCATGACTGGGTGAGAGTCACCGTCGCCCGGGTGGCGCCCAAGCCCCACACCATCGACTTCATCGCCAAGGCGAGTGAGGTTTATCCGCTCGCCCAGCGCGAGCGCATCGCGCTTGGTCTCCTCGTACAGCACGAGGGGCTGACCGCCCGGGAACTCGGAAGGCAACTCGAACTGGCGGATGCCGAAGCATTGCGCCCCTGGGTTGCCCGCTTGCTGGATTGGGGTTTGGTCAAGCAGACCGGCCGCACCCAGGCGACCCGCTACTTCGTCGACCCGGGACTGGTGCGTCGGCTCGAATTCCCAGCCGCGACGAGCCTCAAGCGTATCGAACCGCATCGGCTCCGCGCATTGGTCCTGGAAGACCTTGGACGCTATCCGGACTCCGCCGTTGGCGAGATTCATCAGCGGATTGGCGCGGAGATTCCACGCAGCCAGGTCAAGCGGGTACTGGATTCCCTGGTCGCGGATGGGATCGTGCAGTACCTTGGAGAAAAACGGTGGCGTCGATACCGGGTAGCGGCATGAGGCTATCGCTCAAGACGGCCCGAATCAACGGGCGATGTTCGATACGGAACGTGCGATAGAGGGGCAACCTTTTGAATGAACAATGTTTTCTATCGCGCAAGCGCGCAGAGGTTTGTCGCAAGCAGTCGATAGCGGACGAAAGGAACCAATGGCTGTAGGGGAGGAATCGTTACCCATCCACCAAGGACACCGTGAGCGTCTTCGCGCACGCTTCCTGGAAGATGGCCTGGACGGGTTCGAGGATCATCAGGTCCTCGAACTGCTCCTTTTCCACGCCATCCCGCGCGCCGACACGAACCCCATCGCGCACAGGCTGATGCGCCGTTTCGGTTCCCTGTCGGCGGTGCTGGAAGCCGATCCGAAGGACATCGCCAGCGTCGAAGGCATGGGCGACAGGGCCGCCGCGTTCCTGAGCATGATCCCGCAGATTACGCGCCGCTACTTCCACGACCGAGTGAATCGGGATAATCCGCCGCTGACCAGCTCCGAGACAGTGGCCGAGTACCTCGTCCCCCTCATGGCGGGGCGCCCCGAAGAAGTGTTCTACGTGTTGTGCCTGGACAGCCAGTGCCGGGTGCTCTACCCGGCCATGATTGGCGAGGGCACGGTCAAGGAGGCCCACGTCCATCCCCGGCACGTCGTGGAAGAGGCCCTGCGGCATCGTGCGGCGAGCGTCATCCTCGCCCACAACCACCCGGGGGGCACGGCCAAGCCTTCCAATGCCGATCATCAGTTGACCGCGGTGCTCGTGCAGGCGCTCGGTGCCATCGGCATACCGGTGCTGGACCACATCATCGTGGCCGGCGAGCGAGCGTACAGCTTTGCCCGCGAGGGCGTGTTGCCCAAGTACGCACAGTGAGCGAGTCGAGAATGCAATATACGGAACAGCAGCAACAGGCCATCGACCACCTGGATGGCAACCTCCAGGTGATCGCCTGCGCGGGATCGGGCAAGACCCAGGTACTGGCCCAGCGCATCGTCAACCTCCTGAGCACCAAGGCCGCCGAAGGCATCACTCCGGCGAACATCGTGGCCTTCACCTTCACAGAAAAGGCCGCCGGCGAACTCAAGGATCGCATTCACCGCTTGTGCCGTGAGCAACTGGGGCAGGACGCCGGATTGGCCGAGATGTTTGTCGGCACCATCCACGGCTTCGGCCTGGACCTGCTCCAGTCCTATCTTTTCCGCTTTCTCAAGTATTCGGTGTTGAGCGAGGTGCAACAGCGCCTGCTTATCGACCGCTACAACATCCAGAGCGGCTTGCGCGACCTCACCACCCACGACGGGAAGCAACTGGAGCGGTGGAAGGATTCCAGGCTCTACATGAAAATCCTCTCCCTGGTGCGCGAGGCGCAGATCGACGAGGGCGCGCTGGGAGATCACCCGGTGCGCCAGGCCTTGGACAAGTACAAGACCTTGCTCCACGACCACCGCTACCTCGACTACAGCATGATCCTGACCGAGGCGGTCGAGGCGCTGATGAACGATGCCGGCCTGCGGCAGAAGATGGCGGACCGGGTGAAATACCTGATCGTGGACGAGTACCAGGACGTGAACCCTTTGCAGGAAGGACTGATCCGCCTGCTCCACGACCTCGGCGCCCAGTTGTGCGTGGTCGGCGACGACGACCAGACCATCTACCAGTGGAACGGCAGCGACATCGCCAACATCGTCGGCTTTGCCGACCGCTATCCCGGCGTCTCACGGGTTGCACTGGCCGAAAACTTTCGCAGCAGCGAGGGCGTGGTGGAAAGCGCGCGTCAGGTCGTGGAGCGCAACGACGGGCGGTTGGAGAAGCGCATGCAGAGCGCCGGCACCCAAGCCTTCCGGCATGGCGACCTGCTCTGCCTCAAGTTCGACAGCCCGGCAAGCGAAGCCCGGTGGATCGCCGACAAGATTCAGGAAATGCGCGGCAAGCCATTCACCGAGAATGGCGAGACCCGGGGCCTGTCCTGGTCCGACTTTGCCATCCTGCTGCGCAGCGTGAAGAACAGCGCCGGGCCCATCCTGGATGCCTTGCGCGAGGCCGGCATCCCCTACGTGGTCAAGGGCATGGCCGGGCTGTTCGACACCGCTGAAGTCCAGGCGGCCTGCGCCGTCTTTCACTACCTGGCTGACGGTGTCCAAGCAGCCCATCTGGAACAGGCATGGCAGCAGGCCGATCTGGGCCTGACACCGGCACAAGTCTGGCGAGGCATCGCCTGGCTGGATGCCGAAAAAGCCGACTGGCCCAATCGCTGGCAGAAGTCGAGCTACTCGCTCCAGGGTGCCTACACGGGTTTCCTCGCCGCGATCGAGCTGCGGGAGGAAACCATCCCCCATCACGACGGGGATGAGCGGGCGCGAGGCGAAATCGTCTTCTATAACCTGGGCAAGTTCAGCCAGGTCATCACCGATTACGAAACCATCCACTTCCACACCAAGCCCGACGACCTGTACGCGTACTTCTCCGGCTATCTGATCCACAACGCCCCGGACTACTACCCCGAGGGCTGGGAGGACGCCGGTTTCGCCCAGCCGGATGCCGTGCAGGTCATGACGGTGCATCGTGCCAAGGGCACGGAATTCCCCGTCGTTTTTCTGCCCAACCTGGTCAAGAACCGTTTCCCCGCCAAGGGGCAGGGCGGGCGCAAGTGGTCTCACGTCCTGCCCGCAGCGGCTGTGGTGGGCGGCCACCGCCTCGACGGCAGCGAGGCGGACGAGCGCCGCCTGCTTTACGTCGCCCTGACCCGGGCCAAGAAATATCTCTACTGCACCTGGGCACCCGAAGCGGCCAAAGGCATGTTCGCCAAGGAGTCGCCCTTCCTGCGCGAAATCACCGCCTCCGCTTACGTGCTGACTCGCGAACCCGCGCCGCCGGTCGTCGAGAAATTGCCGCCACGGCCGCGTCAGGAGCAGTCGGAGATCCTGCTCACCTTCAGCGAGCTGAAGTATTTCTACGAATGCCCGTACCAGTTCAAGCTGCGCTTCATGTACGGCTTCAACCCGGGTTTCCATGAGAAGCTCGGCTTCGGCAAATCGCTCCACGACGCCCTGGCGGAAGTCCACCACAAGGCGCTGGATGGCGAATATCTGGATGCCGGCGCGGTGCCGCAACTGCTCGACACCCACCTGCACCTGCCCTATGCCTGGCAGCAATTGCGTGATGACATGCGGGTGCAGGCGGATCGGGCCCTGCGCCGCTACCTGGATGAGAATGGCCAACTACTGGACAAGATCGAGTACGCCGAGAAGGCCATCGAGCTCAAGCTCGCCGACGGCGTAGTGGTGCATGGCCGCATTGACCTGATCCGCCGCACCGACACCCAGCAGATCATCATCATCGACTTCAAATCCACCGAGCGCGCCCAGGAAGAGGACGTCACCAGCCGCCAGCTCCACATCTATGCCCTGGGCTACCAGCAGCTCACTGGCCGCTCGGCGGACCTGATCGAGATCTACAACCTGGACCAGGGCGCCGGCACGGCCCAGCGGGAACTGGTGGAGGAACGCCTGCTGCGGGAGACGGAAGCGCTGGTCGTCGCCGCAGGCCGAGACATCCGCGACAACCGGCTGTGCCGCGTGGCCCGCTGCAACGGCTGCGACATGCAGGGCATCTGCCGGTCAGATATTGGACCGGCATGATCGACGCCATTCGGAAACAATTCTTGAAATAATTAACCCATTACGTTAATATAAATCTCCAGTGGAAATATCTTTTGATACCAAAAAGCTGGAGAAAGCTTTCCGCGAGGGACGAAGCCTCCAGGCGATTCACGGGGAGCGGCGTGCCCGCCTGATCATGCGGCGCATTCAGGCCATCCGCGCCGCCAACTGCTTGGGCGACTTCTGGCCCCCCTATAGTGGCTCGGAGCGTTGTCATGAACTGAAGGGGGATCGGGCCGGGCAACTGAGCATGGACCTGGATCACCCTTACCGCCTGATCTTCACGCCCGACCACGATCCGCATCCCGAGCGGCTGGAAGGTGGGCTGGACTGGCACCAAGTAACTGCGATCAAGATTCTCGGCGTGGAGGACACCCATGATTAACGACACCGGCTTTCAACCCGATTACACGGTCTCGCCCGGAGAAATCCTGTCCGAGTACCTCGAGACCGTCGGCATGAGCCAGCGCGACCTGGCCCTGCGCACCGGTCTTACCCCGAAGACCATCAACGAGATTGTCAACGCCAAGGCCCCGGTCACCGCCGAGACGGCGCTCAAGTTGGAGCGCGTGCTTGGCAGACCGGCCCACTTTTGGCAGAACCTCGAAAGCCTCTACCAGGAAGTCCGAGCCCGCGATGTCGAACGCGACCGTTTGCAGACGGGGCTCGACTGGCTCAAGCGCGTGCCGGTAACGGCGATGACCCAGCAAGGTTGGCTGCCCCGCCTGAAGGATCCGGTGGAGCAACTCGATGCGGTGCTGCGCTTCTTCGGCGTCAACGCTGTCGAGCAATGGCAGCTCATGTGGAAAGGGCATCAGGTGGCCTACCGGCAGTCAGCCCGCTTCGAGGCACATCCCGAGGCCGTGTCCGCCTGGCTGCGCCAGGGGGAGCGGCTGGCCCAGGGGATGCGCTGCGCGCCTTTCGACAAGGGCCGCTTCCAGGCGGCGCTGCTGGAAGTCCGCAGTCTCACCCGCCAGCCGCCGGAGGTGTTTCAGCAGAAGCTCATCGACCTGTGCGCCGCCGCGGGCGTTGCCCTGGCCTTCGTGCCGGAACTGCCCAAGACCGGTGTCTCCGGCGCCACCCGCTGGCTGTCTCCCGACAAGGCGCTGATTCAGCTCTCCCTGCGCTACAAATCTGACGACCAGCTCTGGTTCACCTTCTTCCACGAGGCCGGACACGTGCTGCTGCATGGCAAGAAGGAGATATTCATCGAGGGCAACGGCCTGGACGGCGAAAAAGAAGCCGAGGCGAACCGCTACGCTGCCGACGCACTCATCCCGCCTGCGAAGCTCAAGGCATGGTTGGCGGCGGGCCGCCCCACGCTGGCCCGGGTGGAGTCCTTCGCCGGCGAGATTGGTATCGCCCCTGGCATCGTCGTCGGCCGCCTGCAAAAGGAGGGGGTGTACGACCACAAGATCGGCAATGGGCTCAAGCGCCGCTTTTGCTGGGCGGAACCCTGTGACGAAAAGGGGTCTGCATGAAATTGGACATCACCCAGCCCGAACTGGTCTGGCCCGGCAAGTACGACGAGCACGGCAACCGCGTCGTCAATCGCGGCGTGGCGCTGCCCTTCCAGGTGGTGGAGACCATCAAGGAAGGCCGCGCCAGCCGCGCCGTCGGCCACACCACCGACCTGTTCGCCGCCAAGCCAAGCGGGCAGGACGAATGGCGCAACAAGCTCATCTGGGGCGATAACCAGTTGGTGCTGGCCAGCCTGATGGCAGAGTTCGCCGGCAAGGTGGACTTGATCTACATCGACCCGCCCTTCCACGCCGGGGCGGATTTCTCGTTCAAGGCGCAGGTGGGTGGCGAGACGATCGAGAAGACCGCCAGCCTCATTGAAGAAAAGGCGTATCGGGACACTTGGGGTGGCGGCCTGACGAGTTACCTGGACATGCTCTACGCCCGGCTGCAACTTGCGCGCGAATTGCTTGCTCCCACAGGCAGCCTGTACGTGCATCTCGACCACAACGTCAGCCACTATGCCAAAGCAATTCTCGACGAGATCATGGGGCGGGAAAACTACCGCAACGAGATCGTCTGGCAACGCACCAGCGCACGCAGCGATTCCAAGACCTACAACCACATCCACGACGTGATCTTCCTCTACACCGCGACCGACACGTGGAAGTGGACCAAGCAGCACACCGACTACGACCCCGAGTACGTCGAGAACTTCTACCGTTATCAGGATCAGGACGGGCGGCCGTATAGGGTCAGCGACCTGACGGCGGCTGGTACGCGCAAAGGCTCGTCCGGTATGCCGTGGCGAGGGATCGACCCTGCTGCAAAGGGGAACCACTGGAAATACACCATCGAAAAGCTTGATGAATTAGATGAGCAAGGTCGTATCTATTGGCCAAAGAAAGAGGGGGGCATACCGGGTTACAAGCGGTATCTCGACGAAATGCCCGGAACGGTTTTGCAAAGTATTTGGACCGACATCAGCGCCATTTCCCCTCATGCAATTGAACGCACCGGCTATGACACCCAGAAGCCGGAGGCCCTGCTGGAACGCATCATCCGAGCCAGCAGTGACGAAGGCGACCTGGTGCTGGATTTCTTTCTCGGCTCTGGCACCACCTGCGCCGTTGCCGAAAAACTTCATCGCCGCTGGATTGGCTGCGACCTCGGCCGCTTCGCCATCCACACCACCCGCAAGCGCCTGCTGGAAACCCCGGACTGCAAGCCCTTCGAAGTCCTCAACCTGGGCCAGTACGAGCGCAAGTACTGGCAGGGGGTGAGCTTCGGCGACGAGCGGCCGGCGGAGCAGGACGTTGCGGCGGTGGCGGCCTATGCGCGTTTCATCCTCGATCTGTACCACGCCCAGCCGATCGCCGGCACCCACGTGCATGGCAAGAAGGGCTCGGCCCTGGTGCACGTGGGAGCGGTGGATGCGCCTGTGACCATCCGCGAGGTGAACGAGGCCGTGGCGGAAGTGGCCGCCCTGGGCCAGAAGGAGCTGCACGTGCTGGGCTGGGAGTGGGAGATGGGCCTGCACGACCCGCTCGCCCAGCAGGTGCGGCGCAGCCATCAGGTGAAGCTCCGGCTGCTCAACATCCCGCGCGAGGTGATGGAACGGCAGGCGGTGGAACGCGGCGACGTGCGCTTCTTCGACCTCGCGCACCTGGAGGCCGAGATCGTGCCGGACGACCTGTCCTCACCCCGGCCCTCTCCCAAGGGGCGAGGGAGAAAAATCAGGGTGAAGCTCGCCAACTTCGTCATCCCCGACACCGAGCTGATCCCCATTGATGTGCGCGCCAAGATTGCCAAGTGGTCGGATTACATCGACTACTGGGCGGTGGACTGGGACTTCCGCCACGACACCTTCATGAACCAGTGGCAGGCCTACCGCACCCGCGCCAACCGCAAGCTGGTGCTGGAGAGCGACGCCCACGAATACGCCGAGCCGGGCCGCTACCAGGTGCTGGTCAAGGTGGTGGACATCTTCGGCAACGACACCAGCCAGTTGCTGACGTGGGAGGTCAGGTGAGCGACGCTGGCGCGCTGAACGACGCGGATCTTGTCGCCGCGGTCCTCTCGACCGAGGAAGGGCCGCGCTTCGAGACCAAGCGCGTATCCGGAAAGATGGTGCACAAGGCACTGGAAACGGTGTGTGCATTCGCCAACACCGAGGGAGGTGTACTGGCATTGGGTGTCGAGGATGCGGACAAGGCGGTGGGGACCGCGCGGCTGTTCGGCATCGAGGAAAACCCGGTGGCGCTGGATGAGCTCACGCGCAAGCTGTCATCACAATTGACGCCCCCGGTTGAGGACGTCAGCTTCCTGTCGATCGCCTGCCCGTTGCGAGACGGCCAGGCAGGGCGACTGGTCCTGGTGCGGGTGCCGAAGAGCCCGATGGTGCATTCGGTTGTCGAAGGCGGCACCTGGCGGCGGATGGGCAAGAGCAACCGGCAGATGTCTGCCGCCGAGATCGCGACCCTGTCGTTCGCGCGCGGACTGGTCAGCGCCGAATCCGCGCTGGTGGACGTGCCGCTGGAACTGCTGGATACGGAGGCATGGCGACTGTATTGCGCCAGCCGTGCCTTGCGCAGCGGCGATATCGCCGACCGCCTGTTCCGCCTTGGCCTGGCCAAGCGCCGGGACGGCCAGTTGCTGCCGACCCGCGCGGCCGTCCTGCTATTTGCCGACGACCCGTCCGGCGTGCTGGCCGCGAAGGCCGCCATCCGGGTGTTTCATTACACTGGCAAGCGCATCGAGCATGGCCCGCTGCCCAATCTCAGGAAGACGCCGAAGACGATCACGGGGCCGCTGATCCGGCAAGTAGCTGATGCCTACGCATACGTGGCAGGGGAGATTGCCCAGGGACTGACGCTTGCGGCCTCGGGCTTCGACACGGTGCATCGCTATCCCGCGCGCGTCATACGCGAAGCCATCACGAACGCGGTGATTCACCGGGACTACAGCATCACCAAGGACATCCAGGTACGCATCTTCGACAACCGTATCGAAGTAGAGAGTCCCGGCCTGTTGCCGGGCAATATCACCACGGCGACCATCGAGCGCGCCGGCTCGTTCAGCCGCAACCCGCTGATTGCCGCCAACCTGCGGGAGTTTCCCGAGCCCCCCAACATCGATGCCGGAGAAGGGGTGCGCATGATGTTCGCCACCATGCGCGCCGTCGGCCTCTATCCACCGCTCTATTTGACGCGCCCTGCGCTGGATAGGGATGCCGTGCTGGTCATGCTGCTCAACGAGGAGCGGCCTGCGGTGTGGGAGCAGGTCAGCAACTGGATCGACCGCCACGGCTACATCAACAACCGCGCCCTGTGCCGGATCGCCGAGGTGGACACCCTGAGGGCATCGAAGATGTTGAAACGCTGGGTGGAGCAGGGGTTGCTGGTCATGGACACGAGCCAGGGCAAGCAGAAAACCCTGTACCGGAAACCGGATGGCGGCGAGGACGTCACCCTGTTTTCATTATCCGGTGACGCAGATAATGAGCGAGAGAGATAGACAATGACTGTTTTTAATCAAATGGTTATGTCAACGTTCATTATCCGAGAGTGCCCTTATTGCTACGGATCGGATCATTCATGAGCGAGCACGTCAACGTCCTAGAGATCGAACTGCCGGAGATTCGGGAGCGCAATCCCTACGCCCCGCCACGCAGCCATTTGGTCAAGGCCGGCGCGGATGCCTGGGAGGAGGCCGACGGTCGGCGCGAGAGCCGAACCCTGCTGGTGACGCGCATCCGCGAGCAAGTGGATGCCTGGCGCGAAGGCGATTACCCGGGCGCCTCCGACACCACGCGGCGGCTGTTTCAGTACTGGTTCGAGGAAGACCACCTGCTGCCCGAAGGCCTTCCGTTCCGCTTCTACTTCTGCCAGCGGGAGGCGGTGGAGACGCTCGTCTATCTCTATGAGGTCGAGCAACGGCGCGACGTGGCCGAACTGGTCCAGGCCTACTTCGAGAGCCCCGACCTGCTGGAACTGGAGATTCTCACTTCCACCAAAGGCACGCGCAGCTTCCGGCGCTACATCCCGGAGATCGGCAAGCAGGCCGAGCAGGAACTTCCCCCGGCGGGACTGACCCGCTATGCGGTGAAGATGGCCACGGGCAGCGGCAAGACCGTGGTCATGGGGCTGGTCATCGCGTGGAGCCTGCTGCATCGCCGGCTGGAGGCGGGCAGCTTGGCGGCGGACAACTTCCTGGTGGTGGCGCCGAACGTGATCGTCTACGAGCGCCTGCGCGAGGACTTCGAGTCGGCCCGGGTTTTCCATCAACTGCCCATCGTGCCGCCGGAATGGAGGAACCAGTTCGCGCTCCAGGTGACCCTGCGGGGAGACGCCCGCGAGCCGGCATCCGCCGGCAACCTGTTCCTCACCAACATCCAGCAGATCTACGAGGACGGCGCCCCTCAGGCGCCCATCAACCCGGTCGCGGCCCTGCTGGGCAACGCGCCCAAGGGCAACCTCACCACGGCCACGCCCATGCTGGAGCGGGTCAAGCGCCTGCCCAATCTGATGGTGCTCAACGACGAGGCCCACCACGTCCACGACGAAGACCTCGCCTGGAACAAGA
>JAJZRT010001071.1 GCA_021802595.1 Pseudomonadota bacterium | reverse complement strand
CTGCCGGGTGGGTCAGCCACTGGCTGGAGCTTCATCAGGAAACGCATGGCATTGATCGGCCGCGGCAGCTTTATGTCGGGCAGCCCCGCCGGAGCTATCCAGGCAAAGCTCCGGCCTGATCCGCGTGGGCCGACGACGCGTCACACCGATGTGCCCATCCCGGGCATCGGGAAGTCACGGCCGCGGCAGGAGGCGCGGTTTGCTTCTGGCACCGATCGCGGTGCGATGTCCATGCGCGAAGTGCCACAGGCGGCTTTTCTGGCGGCTGCCTGCGGAAGATACATGTGCCCCGGGCGGGTTGTCCTGAGCTGTTCCGAGCCTTGCGTGGACTCGCCCGACATCTGGTCCCGGAGGCCTGTAGCATTCCGGGACAGACACTTGGCGGTCGGGCATGTATTAGGGGCGCATCGCAGCGGCGGGAACGCCCATCCCGAACCACACGGCCGTAGCCAGGAGCAGCGCAGCCAGCATTTCGAATCCTGCGGCGAAGCCGAATGCGCCGATGACCGCACCCGTGATTGCCGGTCCTGCAGCCTGGCCGGTATCCATGATGGTTCTCAGCACGCCCATCGACGTACCCAGCCGGTCCTGGCGGCTTAAGTCGCCAACAAGCGCGGTCGTAGACGATGTGACGCCCGCAAAGCCCGCGCCGAAGACAATGCTCAGCATCGTCAGCGGCAGCGGCGATGTGAACAGCGGTAGCATTGCGACGCCGATCGTTGCGACAACCAGACCTGCGAGGATTGCCGGCCTGCGTCCGATGTGGTCCGAAACGCGCCCGGCCAATGGTTTGACCACGGCGACGCAAACCAGCTGAAGACCGAGGATGACGCCGATCTTCCAGGCGGCGATGCCGCAACTCTGTGCGTAGACAGCGAGGAACGCCTCGACCGCACCAAATACGAAATATTGCGCGGCTTCGGTGACGCTGGTGGCGAGCAGGGCGCCATTGTGCAGCGTCGCCGCCAAGGCGCCGCGCAATGCCGGCAAGGCCCGGGAGCGGGCTGACGGTGACGGCGGGTTCTCGCTGTCTCGCGGCAGAAGCATGCCGAGCGCCAAGGCCGTGATTCCGCCCGCAGCGCAGGCGAGATAGACCGCATGGAATCCGGCAAGCGAGATCAGTGTGCCGCCCACGAACGGCGCGACGGAACGGCCGACGATCGTTACCGACGAATAGATAGAGAGCATCTGCGCGCGATTCTTCACGTAGTGGCTGGCGATCCAGGCGCTCGCCACCGTGCCGAAAATCGCGGTTGCGAATCCATGGTAGAAGCGCACCAGCACGAGTTGCCATACGTCGGCTACCGGCAGATACAGGAAAGGCGCTGTGGCGAATACGATAAGCGCCGCCATCAGCAGCCGGCGCTTTCCGACGAAATCGGAAAGCATTCCGGCAGGTAGGCTGATAAGTATGCCGGTCACCGTTGATGCCATGACCACCGAGCCGATTTCAAGGGACGTCGCCCCCAGGTGGACTGCGAACAGCGGGAGAGCCGGGGTTTTTGACAGGGTGGAGCTCAGGATAGCGAATGCGCCGGTTGCCGCCAGAAGCAGGAATGACCGCCGCTCACTTATCCCGCCCATCGCTCCCCCCTGCGGTTTTCCAACGCACTGTGTATCATACCGTCAGCCCGCCCGATTGCCGGTGAGCAAGCTGCGGTCGGCAAGATGCTGCAATTATGCATCGGCGGCAATCCGCAATATCGAAAATCCGGGAGGCATGGTCGTGCGCAAACAGTTTCTGGTCCTGGTATCCGCCAGTATGCTCTGCGGCTGTATCGCCCAGGCACTCACCTCCGGGCATATCGCGTTCAGTGATGATGGCGCCGGCACGGTTCCGCGGATCAGCGCCCATGAACGCATGCTTATCCACGATTACTGCGCGAATCGTGTTCGCGCCGCGCAGAACGGCCGCATTGTGTCAGGATTGCGCGCCAACCGCCCGCTTCCGTCCCGGTTGACCTATCACAGGTTGCCGGCACGGCTCGAAAATCAGCTGGAGCCGCTGCCACAGCCGTACGCACGCGTGGTAGTCGGAACCGACGTGCTGGTGATCAATCGTCACACGCGGATGATTGTCGATCTCGCCCGTGGCGCTTGCGAACCGCGCAAGTACTGACCTACGCAAGTCTGCACCGTCTGCTATTTCTTGGCCAGGAAGTTTCTGGCCAGTTCTCGGCGTTTCTCGTAGGCCTCGCGTGCCACCGCGACGTCTTCCAGGAACAACGGCAGTTCTTCCAGCAGCAGTGCCTGCGGGCCGTCGACGAGCGCCTTTTTCGGCTCCGGGTGGAAGTCCACGAGAACCATGTTCGCGCCAGCGATGACCCCCTGAGCGGTGACGTGCTGGATGTCGAGCAGCCCGTCTGGAGAGCGGTCACGCGTGCCCACCGAGTGGGACGGGTCCACGCACACGGGCATGCGCGTCAGGCGTTTCACCACCGGCACGTGGGCAAAGTCGACGAAGTTGCGGTGGGGATCGCCCATGTTCGTCTTCATGCCGCGCAGGCCGAATACCACGTTGCGGTTGCCGGCGCTTGCCA
>JAJZRT010001070.1 GCA_021802595.1 Pseudomonadota bacterium | reverse complement strand
GCGAGCTCCGGCACGGCATCGAAATCCCGTTCGAGCTGCCGCATGCGCCGCGCGCGCAGCAGGCTCGCGCCGGAAAACCGCCAGGTGCCCGCCACGCTCTCGGCGTGCGGGAACAGCCCTTCCTCGATATGGCGGATGAGCCACGCCGGCTCCACGCTGCAGGCGGCGGCGATCTGTTCCAGGGTCAGCCAGGAGTCTTCCATCAGGCAGCCGATGAGGAGGTCGTCGTCACGCATCGTCAGGTCCTTTCCTGCGCGCGCGGATCGAACGCCAGTTCGCGCGCCATGGTTTCATACAGTTCGCGTGCCTTCGGCGTCGTGGCCGGCGGCAGAACCACCTGGAGGTCGAGCAGCAGGTCGCCGGGGGGTTGGCCGGGAATGCCGTGGCCGCGCACGCGCAGCTGGCGACCGCTCTGGGCGCCCTCGGGGATGCGCACCTTGACGCTGCCGTGCGGCAGATCCACCGCCACGACGGCACCCAGGGCCGCCTCCCAGGGCGCCACCGGCAGGGTGCGGTGCAGGTCGCGCCCTTCGGGCCGGAAGCGCGGGTGCGGCTTGAACTGCACTTCCAGCAGCAGATCGCCGGCCGGCGCGCCGCCCATGCCGGGTGCTCCCTGGCCGGCCAGACGGATGACCTGGCCGGCATGCACGCCCTGGGGGATCTTCACGTTGAGCGTGCGGTTCGCCAGCTGAACCCGGCCCTGGGCATCCACCTTGGGCACCCGCAGCGAAACCTGCCGGGTGGCGCCGCTGAAGGCATCTTCGAGATCGAGCAGCACCTTGGCGTGATGGTCCTCGCCGCGCGCCCGGAAGCCGGCGTGGGCATGCCGGGTACCCGCGTGCGCGCCGCCCATGCGGCCGAACAGTTCGGCAAAGAAGTCGCTGAATGCGGCCGTCTCGTGGGGGGAATATCCCTGGCCGCTGAATTCAAACCCGGCGTCCCAGTCCGGCGGCGGACGGAAATCCTCGCCGGGCCGATGGCCGCGCCCCAGCTGGTCGTAGGCGGCGCGTTTTTCCGGGTCGGAGAGCACGGCGTTGGCCTCGTTCACCTCCTGCATGCGCAGTTCGGCATCCGCTTCCTTGGACACATCCGGATGATATTTGCGCGCCAGCTTGCGAAAGGCCTTCTTGATGTCGTCTGCCGTGGCATCGCGCGGCACGCCCAGCGTCTGGTAGTAGTCCTTGAATTGCATCCGGGTTCCTTGTCATTGGCGACGGGCACTCTTCCTGTTTATAGGTGAGGACCCGTGCCGGAACCATCAAGATGCGCGGGGAGCGCGGCCGTCGGGAAACCCGGTGCCGCCGGGCAAATCAGGATTCGGCGATGACGAAGCGATTGCGGCCGCTGGCCTTCCCTTCGTACAGCGCCAGATCGGCCCGCTTGATGACGCTCGCCAGGTCATCGTCGCCGCTGGCCCGGGCCAGTCCGAGCGTGACGGTCAATCGCAGGACCTGGTCGCCGTCGATCGGCACCGGGGTGGTCCCCACGATGGCCAGGACGCGGCGTGCGGACTGCCGGGCCTCGGTGGCCGACTTGCACTTCATCAACCAGAGGAATTCTTCGCCGCCATAGCGATACAGGGGCTCGTTGCCGCGCAGGCTTTGCTTGAGGGTGCCGGCCAGGTGGCGCAGCGCCACGTCGCCCGCGGGATGCCCATAGGTATCGTTGACCTTCTTGAAATGGTCCACGTCGATCAGGACGGCGTACAGCAGGGTACGGTTGCGCTGGGCTTCCTTCTGGCACAGCAGGAAATCCTTCTCGATGCCGTGGCGCAGCGGCAGGCCGGTCAGCGGGTCGTTGCGCACTTCCTGGGAAAGAATCAGCGTCTTGAAGCGGGCCAGCAGGCCGAGCAGTTCAGATTGTGCGTGCTCGAAGGCGTCGAGATCTGTCTCCTGTCCCGGCCTGCCGGCCATGATGTCGCGGCAGATCGAGCGGATGGCGTCGTGCATCGTTTGATGGACGACATCCACGCGTTCCGCGGAAGCGGTGTCCAGCATCTTGAGCTGGTCGCGGTTCGCCATGAACCAGCCGCCGAAACGGCACAGGGTATGGGCCTGGAGGTCGAGGACATCCCGGCCGGGCGTCGCGCGCAGGACTGAGCAGCGCACGATCCGGCGCGTCCAGTCCATGTGCGCCTCGACGGCGGCGTCGAGTTCGGCAATGAAGGTATCGGTTTCTGCGGGCAGGTCAGGCATGGAGGCTCCCTAACCCGTTATTCAACGGACAGCATGCGTTCGGTCTTGATGGTACGCCAATGCGAGCGGCAAAACGAGGCCCCGTGGTAAGGGCCCGGATCCCGCGCACTACGCGGCGGGCCTATATCTCGCGAACCACGCGAAAGCCGAGATTGAGATCCAGCTCGTTCTCCAGCCGGCGGCGGCGGGCGGCAGCGCGGCAGTCTTCGGGGCCGTCGAACCACGATCCTCCCTTGGTGACGACGGCTTGCGGCCGGCCGGGCAGGGGCCGCTCGGGCTGGCTGGCGTGGTCGCGGGTCCAGGGACTGGCGGTGAACTCCCACACGTTGCCCGTCATGTCGTGCAG
>JAJZRT010001069.1:2177-2542 GCA_021802595.1 Pseudomonadota bacterium | reverse complement strand
AAGGTGCCGAGACATTGGCGGCGGCGAGGACGCCGCGAATCTGATCGACCGTCACGGCGAACGCCTGCAAACTATCCGGCTCCAGTTCCACGCGCACTTCCCGGTCGCGCCCGCCTTTTACGTAGGTGGCGGAAACGGATTCCAGGCTGCGCAAGCCGTCAAGCAAGCGATCGGCCAGCCGCTTCAAGGCGTAATCGTCATACGTCTGCGAGGCCAGGGTAACGGTCACGATCGGCACGTCGTCCACATCCACGCTGACGATGAGCGGGGCACCGGCATCGGCGGGCAGGCGGTCGCGCTGACCGAGGATCCGGTCGTAGAGCTTGACCAGGGATTTTTCCTTGTCCTGCCCCACTTTGAACTGC
>JAJZRT010001069.1:0-2167 GCA_021802595.1 Pseudomonadota bacterium | reverse complement strand
TTCATCGCCGTGGCGAAGGTATGGTCGACACCGGGGATATGCTTGACGATGCCCTCCAAAGGCCGGATCACCAGTTGCTCCACCTCTGCGGCGGAAGCGCCGGGCAGGAATACCCGCACCTGCGCGCCGGGGACGATGATTTGCGGGTTTTCCTCGCGCGGGGTGAGGGTGATGGCGAGCGCGCCCAGCAAGGTGCAGGCCAGCATGAACAGCACCGTCAGCCTGGAGGTGACGAAGGCTTCAGCCAGGCGCCCGGCACTGTTGAGTTTGAGTTTGCTCATGGACGAACCTCTCCGGCGATGCGGTCGCCCTCGCGCAAGCCGGGATCGACTGCCGCCACGATGCGCTCGCCAGCCGCAAGGCCAGCCGTGACCTCGATGCGGTCAGGCCACTCGCGCCCCGTGCGCAACCAGCGGAAGCGCGCCAGGCCTGCTTCGTCCACCAGGAACACGCCGCGCAGCCCGCCCCGTTCCACCAGCGCCTGCGCCGGAACCAGCAGCGATGGGCTATCTCCGACGGCAAAGCTGGCGCGCCCGAACATGCCCGGCATCAGGCCCGCCGTTTCGGGCAGCGCGACCTTGACCAGATAGCTGCGGGTGACCGGATCGCCCGACGGCACGACACGGCTGACGGTGCCTTCGAAAACCTGGGTCAGGGCATCGATCTTGACGCGCGCCCGACTCCCCACGGCAATGGCGGCCACATGGGCTTCGCTGACGGAAGTTTCGAACAGCAACGCGCGCCCGACCTCCAGCGTGAGCATCGGTGCGCCCGGTGCAGCGAGATCCCCGGCCTGCTTCAGGCGTGCCACCACGACACCATCGTCGGGGCTCCTGATGTCGACGTAGGCGCGCTGCGCATTCGCCGTGTCCTGCGCGGCTTGCGCCTGATTCAGCGCCTCCTTGGCGGCATCACGCTTGAGGCGGACTTTGCGCCACTCATTCTCGGAAATGCTGGCGCGCTCATAAAGGCGCTGGAAGCGCTCGAAATCGATCTGGGCATCGGCTAGCGCCGAACTTGCCGCACCGACGCCCGCCCGGCTCTGGCGGATCGAGCCTTCGACGTCGGCGCCGTCAAGCCTGGCGATAATCTGTCCGCGCCGCACCCGGTCGCCCTCGCGCACCAGCAACTCGTGGATGTAGCCACTCATCCTGGAAGTCACCTCGATGCGCTGGTCGGACACTACGGAACCGACGGTCGTATAGTCGATCGGGAGTCCGGCCGTAGCCACTTTGACTACGGCGAGGTCCCAACTTTTTGGGGCGGGCTGGGGCTGTGCCTCCGGCGCTTTGCCGCAGGCGCTCAGGAGCGCGGACAATGCAAGTGGCGCTAGGAAGGTAAGTAGAAGTTTTCTATTTTTTTCCACGAGAGGGACTTTCATGATGATGTCGATGTACAGATTTTTGGATTGCATTTAGATGCCTTCGCGCCGATTCTTGCCGCGATCAGTTCAGCCAGTTCGAGCGGACGCCCGTTCCCCGTGGCCGTCATGATGGCCCACGCTTCCTCCGTCGCCAGGAGGCACAGATCGAGCGCGGCGCCATGGAGGGCCGTGCGCGCCTGGGAGGGTGCCATGTCATCGGCTTCTTGACGCAAAACGTAGCTTGAAACGAGATATTCGGCGTAACGCCGGGCCGTGCCGACAAGAAGCTCTGGATAGCCCGCGAGGGTGGCGCCCGTGGTGCCGGCCGCCTCACCTAGCGGCGCAGCCAGTAGCCTCAACCGCGACGGGTCGTATGGCGAACGTTGATCCAGTCCCAGACTGGCTGCCTCCAGCTCCGAAGCCCGGTTGACCGCATCGGAAACCAGGGCCAGAACTTGCCTGTCAGTGCAGCGGACCAGCAAGCGAAAGGCCCCGGTGGTCAAGTAGTCACCCGCCAAAACGGTCGCGCCGGTACCGAGTAGCGCGGACGCGCCGGTTGTCGCGTCAACGCGTGAATGCAATTGCTGCAGGCCGATGTGGATGAGGTCCAAAGCCGTACCGGCGTCGATGCCCGACTGCTCTGGATAGAGGCTGCAGGTCACCAGCGCCCTGATCGGAATATTTTGGCCAGATAGCAACAGGAACAAGGCATTGCGAACCGGTAACGCCTCACAGGGCAAGGCACTCGCCACGGCGGTGTGGACGCCGGCGATCACGGTCTCGGGGAAGTTCATGGGATGGTCA
>JAJZRT010001068.1 GCA_021802595.1 Pseudomonadota bacterium | reverse complement strand
GGCGAAACGCCCTGCGTCAGCCGCGTCGCCAGCTTCACCCGCTCGCTGAACAGCACGCCGGAAAGACCGCCGCTCACCACGCCGTCGCTGATCTGCGCGGTCTCGCCGCGCGAGCTCGACAGGCCGCCGACGACGAAACCGCTCGATACGTGCGCACTCAGGTCTTCGATCAGCTCCTGGATGCGGGGGTTGGCCGGGTCGCCATGGACCATGGCAAAGTAGGCATCCGACAAAGCCGCCGCATCGATATCCTGCGGGGCTCGCAGCAACGGCAGCATGCTGAAGTCGGCCGGCTCGAACTCGCCCAGCATCACCGCCATCGCCGGCGCTTCCAGGTATTCCACGCCGCTGGCGCAGACCCCCACACCCACACTGCCCGTCCAGTGCGGCACGCCGGTCGCGCTTTTGAAGAAAGCCAGAATTGCGTCGAGTTCGCCCCCGAAGGCGTCCGACACGTAGAGGAACCCCAGCGTCGCCGCCGATGGAATCGCGCCCAGCTGGGCCATGCAGGCCTGCGCGGCGCGGGTCCAGTCGGCGTCTCCGACGTGGGCAAATTTGAAGGGGATAGTCATCGCATCAAAATAATAAACACACCAGGCTCGGCAGTCTGTCCTGCATCAGTAGCCCGTTTGGGCACTGTGCGGCAATTCGCCTTCGCCAAAGAAACTCCACAGCAGATGGGCGACCACCTCGGGCGCAATCACGGTGTGCTGGTTATGCGTTTCCTGAAGCGCGGCACGCAGCTTCTTGCGCAATTCCGGGTCGCCGGTCAGGTCGAAAATAATGTCGACTTTCGCCCCCATTGTCACCACCTCCATCGCGTCCTGGAACACCGGCACCTTGCTGTGAACGAAGCCCAGCGCAACCGGCGACTCCAGATCGCGGGAGGCCACGGCGACAATTTCCACATTGACATGCTCTTCCTGAATCTTCTCCAGAAAATGCTCCGCAAACTTTTCCCCGACTTCACCCAGCCCCAACAGGGCAACTTTAACAACATGGCTCATGGAACGACTCCGCTTATTAGTTATGGTTAGCAACGATAGAACCCGTTGCTTTTTCCCCCTGCGTCCCCGAAGCACCGGATGCCGGCTGGCGACTGCAAACGCACGGGAAGCATACGGTCCCGGCCCCCGCCTGTCGATACCGGCCATTTGCCGGCAGACGCACGGCCCTCGCCTGCTCAGTCCGACAGCACAGGCGATATGATTCGGGCGTCGACCCAGGATCCACCCATGTCAGCCATTGCTCCGCTCCACCCGCCGATCACCCCCTACGCCAGCGGCATGCTGGACACGGCGGGCGTCCACCGCATCTACTGGGAGACTTCCGGCAACCCCGGGGGCATCCCGGTGCTGTTTGTGCACGGCGGGCCCGGCAGCGGCACCTCGCCGATCCAGCGGCGTTTTTTCGATCCGGCCCGCTACCGCATCGTGCTGTTCGATCAGCGTGGCAGCGGCCGCTCGACCCCGCACGGCGAACTCGCCGACAACACCACGCCGCACCTGATCGCCGACATGGAAGCGCTGCGAGTCGCGCTAGGCATCGAGTCCTGGCTGGTGTTCGGCGGTTCGTGGGGGTCGACCCTGGCGCTGGCCTACGCCGAGGCGCATCCCGGGCGCTGCAGCGGGTTGGTGCTGCGCGGCATCTTCCTGTGCCGCAACAGCGAGATCGGCTGGTTCCTGGACGGCATCCGCGCCCTGTTTCCCGAGGCGCAGCGGCAGCTGGCTGAATTCATCCCGGAGGCCGAGCGCCATGACCTGCTCACCGCCTATCATCGCCGCCTGATCGATCCCGACCCGGCGGTACACCAGCCTGCCGCATTCCAGTGGGCCACCTTCGAGGCGTCCTGCTCGACCCTGTTGCCCAACCCCGAACTCGTCTCCGCGTTCTGCAGCGAAAAAACCGCGCTGTCGCTGTCGCGCATCGAGGCGCATTATTTCGTCAACCACATCTTCCTGCCCGACAACAGCCTGCTCGCCCGCATCGACCGCATCCGCAGCATCCCGGCGGTGATCGTGCAGGGGCGCTACGACGCCGTCTGCCCCATCGTGTCGGCCGACGAACTGGCGCGCGCCTGGCCCGAGGCGCGCTATGTGATCGTGGCGGACGCCGGCCATTCGGCGTTCGAACCGAGCATCGCACGCGAACTCGTCGCCGCCTGCGACCGCTTTGCCGCAACCGGAGCATTCGAGCCATGAGCTTGTCGCCTTATGTGTTCGATGCCAGCGCGGAGAACTTCAACCGGCTGGTGCTGGAAAACTCGCACAAGGGCCCGGTGCTGGTGCACTTCTGGACCCCCAAGGCCGGCCCCTGCTTCATCCTGATGCCGCGCCTGGTCAAGCTCGCCGCCGAATACGGCGGCAAGTTCCTGCTGGTGATGCTGAACGCCGACGAACTGCCCGAACTGGCGCGCCGCTTCGGCGTGAACTCGGTGCCGACGGTGAAGTTCTTCTGGCGCGGCGAGGTCGCCCACACCATCCACGGCGCCGACCCCGACAGCAGTTTCCGCGAGGTGCTCGACCGCTTCATCGCCGGCGAC
>JAJZRT010001067.1 GCA_021802595.1 Pseudomonadota bacterium | reverse complement strand
GTGGCGATAGAGGAAGAACAGGGCGAACACCGCCAGGCCGAATTTCGCCACATTGCGCCCGACGCCTCCGGCGAGCGCCTTCAGCGCAACCGTATTGGTCAGGCCCAGTGCGTCGATTTGCGCGCGTACCCACGCCGGGTCGGCCTGGATGCGCTGGTATTGCTCAACGATCCAGACTCCCCCCGGCCAGGCATGCACGCCGGCGGGCAAAGGCGGAAGCCCGTAGGCAGCGATCTGCCTGAAGCTCGCCGCCGCCGCCGCCACATCCGCTGCCACCGTGAACATCACCCAGAGCAGCGGCAGCAGCAGCGTCGCCGTCACGCCCAGCGTCATCAGCAACGCGGCAAGACCGTCACGTTCGGGCATCAGGCGGCACAGCCGCTGATGGAGCGGCCAGGTGACGTATGCCAGGATCCCGGCCCACGCCAGTGCGGCCAGAAATGGCGACAGCACCCATAAGGTGAGGCCGAAAATGAAAATCAGGAACGCGAACGCCGCAACACGGCGGACAAGCGGGGAGTCGATGTTAAGTGGCATGTAGGCCCTCCGGCTATGCGGCTAGCTTATCGTAAGCGCATCAATTCAGGGGTGCCCAACAAGCCGCTGCGACGCCCCCCGTTCCAACGAAATGCATACCAGGGATTGCAGTAAACACAGCGCGCCGGATCCGCCTGCCCCTGATCGGTTCGAGCGCGTATCTCGCGGTGTGCCGCCGAATGGGCACGGGGATGCCCGCTTGATGGCCAGGCCTTCGACCGCCAGGCGAATCGACATCGAAACCGTCGACTCACTCGACCTGACAACGCGGTGCGAGATCCAGCACCAGCGCAATGATGTGCTCCTTGCCATGTTGGGTCAGCAGGGCGGCGCGCAGACCACCGTAGACCGATCCGGTCAAGCCGCTCCGAGCCACTGGTAGAGACCCACGCCGATGACCACCAGCGCAACGGCAACCCAGCCCAATCGGTCAACGTAGCGATGCAGCACCGCCTCCATGCGCGAACCGAACCAGACCATCAGCCCCGCTACCAGATAGAAGCGTGCCCCACGTCCGACCAGCGACGCCAGGGTGAACGGCAGCAGCGCCATCGACAGGGTACCGGCGGCGATGGTGAAGACCTTGTAGGGAATCGGCGAGAAACCGGCGATGAATACCGCCCAGAAACCCCAGCGCCCGAACCAGTCCACCGCGCCTTCGTAACTCGCCCAGTATTCGGTCGTGCGCAGCCACGGCTCGATCATGTCGAAGGCGTAATGACCGATCAGATAACCGAACAGGCCGCCCGCCACCGAGGCCAGCGTGGTGATCAGCGCAAAGCGCCAGGCGCGCGACGAATTGGCGAGGCTCATCGGCGCGAGCATCACGTCCGGCGGAATCGGAAAGAACGACGACTCGGCGAAGCTCAACCCGCCCAGATACCAAGGCGCATGGCGGTGACGCGACCACTGCATCATGCGCTGGGAGAGGGAGGAAAAAATCCGCATGCCGATCAGGCGCCGCGCACCATGGCCATGATCTGGGTGGCGTCGAGCGTGCTCGCCTTCTGCTGGATCTGCGGCAGGTACTGCGCCTGCATCTGCTTGGCGGGGCCGAGCAGATTCTGGAAGGTGTCGCGCAACAGTGCCGCATTCATCACGCGCCCACCCGCGTAATAGCGCTTGGCCAGCTGCCCCAGCGCATAGGTGGTGGCGAATGAAAACGCCATGCCCGTGGCGGCACCGCCCACCGAGCCGAAGGCCTTGCCGGCTGCCTTGCCCAGCAGGCCCCCGAGCAGCTTGCGGCCGAACTGTTCCAGGTATTGCGAAGTGAGCCCCACCCCGGCGGCAGCGATGAATTCCCGGATATGGCCCTGGTCGAGCGCAACGCCATGGGCCTTGCCGATACCGTAGACCATCTTGACCTGCAGCGGAATGATTGCCATCGATGCCCACGATTGCGGCAGCAGTTCCAGCGCGCCGTTGAGCAATGCGTAATTGAGGATCGATTTGTCGAGCTCGGCGTCATTCGCCTGCGAATGCGCCGCTGCAGTCGGAGCGGCAGCAACGGCAGCGGGCGCCGCCGCCTCGCCCAACTCGACCATGACATCGGCTTCGCGCTCGAAGGCCGCGGTCTGTCCGGCATCGAGCTGGAGCAGCGCTTTGAGCTCATTCAGGAAACGCTGCTCCGCATTGCTCTGGCGACCGTCGGCATCGCACACGCACACGGCCATCTCGTAAGCCAGCTGACGCCCGCCCGGCTCGGCCAGTGAAGCTGCAGCCGCTTCCAGCGTCACGCGCTTAAGCAGCACATCCTGGTAGAGCCGGGCCAGGTCGGGCGCGCCGGCATCGGCAGCCAGCGAATCGGCGATGCGGCGGATCTCCTCGCGTTCACGGTCATGCTTGGCGCCGTCAGCAAAGGCGGCAAACAGGGCAATGGCAAGGATGGCGCGCTGCTGTTCGGGGTTCATGGTCAGCCTTTCGTGGCGTGGAGCAGGTCGGTGAATTTCAGCCCGGTCATGTCGCGAATGACGCGCGCCAGGTAATACAGCACGAACATCATCATCA
>JAJZRT010001066.1 GCA_021802595.1 Pseudomonadota bacterium | reverse complement strand
CCGTAGGCGGTATTGAGCGCATAGAGGCCGAGGACCGTGAGCATCGGTGCCGCCATCGGCACCACCCACGACTTCGACCATGCTGCAGCG
Organism: Pseudomonadota bacterium; assembly: GCA_021802595.1. The sequence goes on along the minus strand of JAJZRT010001066.1, from coordinate 2,454 downwards.
TAGGCTGCCAGCAGGAGCGCGAGCAGGGCGACCGTCGCAAGCAGTCCGACGACCGGCCCGAAGCGCAGCAATACGGCCGTCAGCAGCGCGCCGAGCACGAGCACCGCGAGCAGCCGCGCATCACGCGCCCAGGGCGGGGTGCTGCGGGTGGTGCCGTCGAGCATGCCCGCGATCAGGTGGGCGTGGATCTCGACACCGGGAAAAGCGTTGGAAAAGGGCGTCACGCGCAGGTCGGCGAGGCCGGGCGCCGTCGAGCCGACGAGTACGATGCGGTTTTCCAGTTGCGCCGGCGCCACCTTGCCCGCCAGCACCTGTGCGGCCGAGAAGTACGGAAACGGCGCACCGGCGCGATACGGCACATACACGCTGCCGTCCCCGCTCAGGGGCACGTGCAGGCCGCCGACCTCGATCCACGGCGTCAGATACTGCCGCCCCAGCAGCGCTGCTCGGTCGACGCCGGCATGCACCGCGTCGCCGCCGAACGCAACGCGCAATGTCGACGGCGACAGCGCAAGGTAATAGCCCGCGCCGAACGGGCTGACCAGATTCATCTTGCGCGCCGTGCCATCGCTGTCGGCCTGCATGTTGAAGAAGCCGGCTCCCTGGGCTGCACGCTGGAAACCCGCCAGATTGGCACCATAGCCCGCAGCCGGTGTGCCGGGGTGCAGGCCACCGAATGCCTCGGCCGACAGGGACGGCGGCGGCAGCATGCCGGTCCGGGCGTCGCCATAGCCCGCAGGAATGAAGTAATAGCCCAGCGAGACCGGGCGCCCCGTGAGCGCGCCGGCGAAGCGGGCGTCGTAATCGAGGCGCGGTGCCAGTTGCCTGAGCGCCGCCTGGAAATCGCGGCTGCCTGCCAGGTCGTGCTGCGCCAGCTGTTTGAGGGTGTCGAGCCCCGAGCTCATGTCCGGCTCGGCGAATACCACGTCGAAGCCCACTGCCGCCACGCCATCATGGTCGAACAGCTGCTTCAGCAGCGCGGTCATGATGTCGCGGTTCCACGGCCAGCGTCCGACGCTTTTCAGACTGGCCTCGTCGATATCGAGGATGGCCACGCGATCGTCCGCACCGGTCGGCGCTGTATGCTTCAGCCAGGCGTCATACAGCCAGGCCTCGGCGCGCTGGATGGGGGCAATGTGGATCAGCCCCCCAACATGCGCCGCGATCAGCAGGACGAACAGCGCAGACAGTCCCGCCTGCACCAGCCGGGACGAAACGCGCTTCACCGAAGGCGGTAGAAACGGCCGGGCAGGTCTTTGCCCTGCACCGCATCAAGATGGCTCCCGACAGCCTCGCCCAGCGCCGCCAGGCGATCGGCCGGGAGCGGATGGGTCTTGTACAGCAGGCTGGTCCGGCTGTCCTTGGCAGGCAGCCCGGCCAGCTCCTGCAATACCTCGGGCAGGCCCCAGGGATCGTAGCCCGCACGCGCGGCAAACACGATGCCGACGCGATCGGCCTCGAATTCGGCGTTCTTGTCGAGTCCGCGCGCCATGATTTCCGCGCCGTTGCCGATCAGGTTCTGCACCACCTGGTCGCTGCCCTTCGCCTTGTTGCTGGCAGCCTGCCCCAGCGCGCCGATCAGGCTGGACTGCTTGAGTACCTTGAGGTGATGCTTGAGAGTGACGTGTGCAATTTCATGCGCCAGGACACCGGCCAGTTCGGCCTCGTTATTGAGGCGCTTGTAGAGTCCCTTGGTCACGAAGATGTAGCCGCCCGGCGCGGCAAACGCGTTGATGTCTTCGGTGTCGAGGACGCCGAAATGCCAGATGATGTCCTTGCGCCCGCTCTGCTGCGCCACCCAGTCGCCGACCAGGTTGACGTAGCGCTGGAGCTTGTCGTCATGCACCAGCGGCACGGCGCCCAGCAGGTTGCCCGCAATCTGCCGGCCGATGCGGGTTTCCTCTTCAGGCGAGTAATCGCCAAACAGCGCAAACCCCAGTTGTTGCGCGTCGATCTTCTGTTTGGCCGGGGGGGCAGCAGCACTTTGCGACGCATCCGGTGCCGGCTGTGTCTGCTTGCCCTTGTTCAGTTCCTGGTTGATGCCTTCCTCGAGCAATTTGCCGAAGTCGAATGCCGCGGCCGCCCCGCTGAACGACACCAGCGAAATGGCCAGAACCATCAGTTTGAGTTTCATCAGTTGGTCTCCCACGGCGAAGCCGGTTTCTCGGCCTGGGGCGCGGGCAGCGCCGCCACATTGGTCGTTTTCAGTCCAGCCTGGGCTGCAAAGCTGCGGGCCTGCGCGGGCGTCGCCTGCCAGGCATTCAGACGGGACAATTCCTCGCCATTGAATTTGGCCTGCTTCAGGTCTTCGTCGTTCAGTCCGCGCAGGCCTGCCACCGCGACCACGCGGCTGGGGTCGGACCGGGTGGTCGCCGCCCCCACCACATCGCCCAGCCCGGCACCGCCCAGGCCACCCGCGCCGGCACGCACCGAGAGCAGGCGGATCCAGCCGGT
>JAJZRT010001065.1:351-2546 GCA_021802595.1 Pseudomonadota bacterium | reverse complement strand
GACCTGTCGGCGGCGATTGCGGCGCAGGAGATCGGCCGCATCGTCAAGGTGCCCGGCATCGGCAAGAAAACCGCGGAGCGATTGCTGCTCGAGCTGAAGGGCAAGCCGGTGTTCGCCGGCGCGATCGCCAGCCCGGAATCCATCGGGGTGTCGGATGATGTGCGCCAGGCCCTGCTGGCGCTCGGCTACAACGAGCGCGAGACCAGCGAGGCCGTGCGCCAGCTGCCGGCCGACCTGCCGGTGGGCGAGGCGATCCGGCAGGCGCTGCGGGCCTTGTCGAGGAGCTAGGGCCTTGGCCGAATCCCCGACCTTGCGAGCCCCGGCCTCCCTGCATCGCCACATCTGGTGGCTGCTGTTGGGCGTGGTGGGCATGTTCGCATCCGGCATCGCGCTCAGCATCTGGTTCAGCCTGCGGGCCGGCAGCCAGGAGCAGCAGAACCTGCTGCAGCTCGAGGCCACCCAGACCCGCATCAGCGTGATCCGGCTGCTGGATTATTACCACATGATGCTCGACAAGGCCGCGCGGGATCCGGATCTGATCGACCTGATGCGCGTCGGCACCATCGAGGAACAGCAGGAGTGGGCGGCTTCCCGGCAGCGGCTGCTGCCCGATTTGCTGGGGGTGGCACTGGTCAATCCGCACGGCGAAGTGCTGGGCGATGCCTTGTCGCTGCGCATCGGGCCGCGCTGCCAGCAGGATATGCAGCGCGCCGACACCTTGAGGGATGTGCGGCCTTTGCTGCATCGCGAGGTAAAGGGGGCCGAGCACTTCGATCTGGTGAAGGAGGTACACGATACGGGCGGCGAAGTTCTGGGCGGCATCTTCCTGAGCGTGCGGCTGAGTCAGTTGCAGCGCGTGATAGACGATAGCATCCACCCCGGGCACGCACTCGTCATCCTCGACGCGGCAGGCAATACCATTGCACGGCAGGGTGAAGTCAGCGGAAATCTGAGGGAAATCCGTCTGAAGATTCCCGCTACGGGCTGGACCCTGATTGCCCAGTCGCCGATACAACTCTTTACCCTCAGCGGAAAAATGCAGGTGCTTGCCGGGCTTGTGACACTGGGGGCTGTGTTGCTGCTGCTGGCGATGAGCTTGCTGCGCGTGCGCCGCGCGATGCTGAACGATATCGTGTCCACGCGCGATGCCCTCACCGCGCTGGCACGCGACGAGCCGGTTCCGGCGATCGTTCCGCACTACACCGAATTCGAGACGGCCGCAGACGACATCAACGTGATCGCCCTGCATCTGCAGGAGCAGCGTGCCCGACTGGAACATCTGAGCCTGACCGATCCGCTGACGGGGCTGCCCAACCGCCGCGCGTTCGAGACGCGCTTCCCGCAGGCGCAGGGACTGGCCGAAAGACAGCATCCTGTCGCCCTCATTCTGCTCGACATCGATTACTTCAAGGGGGTCAACGACCGTTATGGGCACGGGGTGGGGGACCAGGTCCTGCTGGCGCTGGCGCAGTCCCTGAAAGACCTGACCCGGCGCGCCGATCTGGCGGCACGGTTGGCCGGAGACGAATTCGTCGTGTTGTTGTCGGATATCGACTCCGCCGGGGTGGATGCGTGGTACCAGCGGCTGGCTGACCGGTTCAGGAGCGAACTGAATGCTTTTGGCCTCGATTTGCGGGTCAGCCTCAGTGCAGGGCAGACCTGGCTGGGCGCGTCATCCCGGGATTCGATCGACGATGCGCTGATGCGGGCGGACCATGCGCTGTATCAGGCCAAGGCGCAGGGCCGCGGGAGGCTGGTTCAGCATGTCGAGCCGCGCGTCGACGGCGCGGGGTAGAATCCGGGTGTAATGCATCCCAGCCTGGTTCCATGATCGAAACCGACCGCCTCATCGCCCCCGCCGCCGCCAGCCCCCAGGAAGAGCAGATCGAGCGCGCGCTGCGGCCGCGCTCGCTGGCCGAATACGTGGGCCAGGCGAAGGCGCGCGAACAGCTCGAGATCTTCATCCATGCGGCGAAGAAGCGCAGCGAGGCGCTCGACCACGTGCTGCTGTTCGGCCCGCCGGGGCTGGGCAAGACCACGCTGGCGCACATCATCGCGCGCGAGATGGGGGTCAACCTGCGGCAGACCTCGGGGCCGGTACTCGAGCGCGCAGGCGACCTGGCGGCCTTGCTGACCAATCTGGAACCGCACGACGTGCTATTCATCGACGAGATCCACCGCCTCTCGCCGGTGGT
>JAJZRT010001065.1:0-341 GCA_021802595.1 Pseudomonadota bacterium | reverse complement strand
GTGGTCGACGAGGTGCTGTATCCCGCGCTGGAAGATTTCCAGATCGACATCATGATCGGCGAGGGGCCGGCGGCACGCTCGGTCAAGCTCGATCTGCCGCCGTTCACCCTGGTGGGCGCCACCACGCGCGCCGGCATGCTGACCAATCCCTTGCGCGACCGCTTCGGCATCGTCGCGCGGCTGGAGTTCTACTCGGCGGAAGAGCTCGGCTTCATCGTCCATCGTTCGGCGGGGCTCCTGCAGATGAACCTGGACGAGGCCGGTGCGCTGGAGATCGCGCGCCGTTCGCGTGGCACCCCGCGCATCGCCAACCGCCTGCTGCGCCGGGTACGTGATTACGC
>JAJZRT010001064.1 GCA_021802595.1 Pseudomonadota bacterium | reverse complement strand
GGCGGCAATGCAGGCGCCGCGGGAGCGGGCAGTATCAGGGGTCGGTTTCATAGTTCACGCGTCACGCTGAAATCGATACGCCAATTGCTCATCCGGGAGCCGCCGCGTATTCGTTGGTTGGCGGTGAAGGCCGAGGTCAGCGAGAGTTTGCCATATTTCATCTGCGCCCGCAGGCCTTCATTGCTCACTATTTCCGAGGGCTGCGCGCTGTCGGTGAGATAGCGCCGGCCGGCCAGCGCATTGACGATCCAGCCGCCCGGCGTGTACCAGTTCGCGGTGAGATTCGCGCCGCGGGTGTCGCTGGTCCGCGCCGGCGTCTGGTAATGGGCCACGGTCCAGTCGGTGTCGAAGGCGAAGCCCAGGTAGCGCGAATACTGATAGGTGGCGGACTGATAATAGCGCTGCTGGGTGAAGGACAGCAGCGTCGCGTCGGAGCGCTGAAAGGCGGCGCCCGCCGCGCCCTGGAGCTTTTGCCAGCGGCCGTGCACATCGACCTGCGCGCTGTCGTTGCGGGAGCTTTGCAGGAAGCCGCTGCCGTTGCCCGAGAGTAGGGTCACGGCGGACTCGCTGTGGGCGACGCCAAACGAGATCCACCGAAAACTCATGCCGGCACTAAGCGACTTGGCAATTGTGGCGTACTTGAGGCTGGGCGGGATGGCGTAATCGTAGCTGAGCGCCAGCGGATCGCCGGCCCGGATCACCAGGCTGGTCAGGAGCGGCACGATCAGGGTCTGATTGCCCTGCGGCACCAACAGGTAATCGACGCCGGCCACCGTCGGCAGACGCATGCCGTCGCGCGTGTCCACCACCACGATGCTCGCCGCCACGACGTAGGCCTGGTTGAGCAGGAAGCCGGCGCCGGCGCCGAGCAGAGCGGGTGCAGTTTGCGCCTCGTCGGTGATGCTGGCCTGGGTGGCGTTGATGCGCGTTTCCACCAGTTGATAGCTGCCGCTGCTGCCCAGCGTCAGCACCCCCTGCCAGGGCAGCGGGTGCTGGTAACGGTAGTTGAGTCCGCCGGCGAATGCGTCGATCTGGCCGGCCGGCTGCAGTTGGCGTTGCGCCGAGGCGTAGGCGCCCAGGTTCTGGTAGGGCTGGTACTGCACGCTGAATGCGCCGCTCTGGCTGAGACTGGGCAAGGCCTGGGTCTCGAGTCGCGACAATTGATAATTGTAGTCGGTGGCCAGGTTGCTCCAGTGCGCGAGGTGCAGATGCTCGCTCATCGAGAACAGGGACATCGAAGTCGAACCGACGCGATCGAAATAGGCCAGGCGCGAATCCCAGCGCCGGTTCAGGGCTGCCCCGAAATCCTGACTATAGCCAAGATTGGCGCTGTGGCTGCGATAGTTGCCGTTGCTGAACGAGGGGTCCTGGACCTCGTTGAAATCGTAATGCCAGTCCAGGTCGGAGTTCTCCGAGCCCTTGTGGCCGTCCTGGCTGAGGCTGTTGCGCACTTCGCTGTGCTGAAAACTCTGGTTGAGCGCGCTGGTGGCGATCTCCTGGAGATGCTGCTGCTCCAGCCGCAGGTTGGCGCTGAGATAGGGGAAGCCCTTGTCCCTGAGCGGGCTGCCCTCGTTCAGGCGCAGGCTCAGGCCGCGATTGCTGCTGGTGGTCTCGACCCGACCGAAGGGCTGGAACGAGAGGCTGCGCGAACGGTTGGCGAACAGCGCGCCGCCGTAGGGCAGGACGTTCAGGATGTCGGCGTCGAAGGAGTAGCCGAGCACCCTGGAGCGGCCCTTGGTGAGCGCGCCCGCGGAGTTCTCGGTGTCCTGCGCCAGACCAAGCGTGAGTCCCAGACTGCCGGTCAGCAGCCCCGGGTCGAGCACCGAGAAACCGCTGTTCCTGACGCTCAGAGATTCCTCGGCGTTGCGCTGCGAAAAGCTGGACGCGGGCGCGGTATCGGAACTGATCTGGTCGTGGCCGAGGCCGTAGTTGGCCTGCAGCGAGCCCTCCCAGCTGCCCAGGGTCAAGTAGCTCAGCGACTGGGCGGCAGCTTCGCCCGCCGTCAGCAGCGACAGCAAGGTCACCAGCAACGCAGGGGTCTTGCCCCGGATCATGGGCGGGTTTCCGCTCATCACTTGTGACAGCGCTGACAGGACTCGAAGGTCGGACCGAAGGCGATGGTGGCGTTATGACAGGTGCCGCAAAACTTGCCCTTGTCGATCGCGTCCATGCTCACCTTGTCGGCGCCCGCCTTCATCTTGAAGATGGCGTCGTGACAGACGTAACATTTGAACTGCATGCGGTGCACGTAGTGGGGAAAGGTCGCGGGCGGATAGTCGGCGCCCTCCTCTTTGGAACTGCGGGTGAACACGATGTCGCCCTGCTCGGCCGAGACCTGGGCTGCGGGCAGCAGGGTCGCCAGTACCAGCAGGGCAAGCCAGAGCGCCGCCTGCCTCATTGGGGCATCGCCGTATGGCAGCGCGGACAGGCGCTGGCCGGGTCGAAGGCGACCGGACCGTGGCAGCGCCCGCAATATTCGCCGGCGAAGATTTTTTCCATGGTGATCGGGTCGGCGCCCGCCTGCATCTGGAATATTCCCGTATGACAGT
>JAJZRT010001063.1 GCA_021802595.1 Pseudomonadota bacterium | reverse complement strand
CCTGTTGTCATGTTTGTTGAAGTGTCAATTTCCACTGGAAACGACATAGGGCCGGAAGTATTCGTTTTCGGTGTCGAGCAGGTCGAGCAGGGTGCGCTGGCCGATGTCGAACTGCTTGCGATAGGCTTCGCGGGCTTTTTCGATCGCCAGCTGGTGCTGGTCGAGGAAGCCGAGCTGGCGCGACAGGTTGTGGATGTTGTTGAAGGCGATCGTCAGCGTCTGGCGGATGTCGCGGCAGGCCTTGTCGCGCTGTTCCTTCGCGAGCTCCAGGCGTTCGGCGTACTGGCGCACCAGGGCGCGGTCGGAGCCACCCTTGAACAGGTTGTAGTTCAGCACCAGTTCGACGATTTCATTGTCCTGCCGCCCGGCGATGCCGTCGGCGTTGAAGGTGACGTCCTTGCTGGCGCGCAGGTCGACCCGTGGCTGGAACCCGGACTGGCGGCCGCGCGCTTCGGCCTGCGCGGCACGCACGTTCTCGATCGCGGCATTGAAGATGGGGTTGCCCTGGTAGGCGAGTTTCAACGCCTCTTCGGCATTGGCGGGGATCCCCTGGGCGAGGAGTTCCGGGGCGGCCATGTCTCCGGGCGGCAGTTCGCCGACGATGCGCAGGTAGCGCGCGCTGACGTCGTGCAGGTTGCTCGCTTCGGTGAGCATGTTCGACTGCGCCAGCGCCAGGCGTCCGCCCGCCTGTTCGAGGTCGACGCGGCGTCCCACGCCGGCCTGGACACGCTGCTGGATCTGGCTGAACACCTGCTCGTGCTGGGCGAAATTATCCTGAGTCAGTTGCGACAGTTCACGATAGCGCAGTACGTCGAGGTAGGCGCGGGTGGCTTCCAGCGCGGTCGATTCCGAGGCGTCGAGGACTTCGTAATAGCGGACCAGCCGGGCATAGCCCAGTCGCGAGACCTCGTCGCGCGTGGAAAAGCCGTCGTAAAGCATCTGGCTGAGCGACAGGGCCGCACCGCGGCGGTTATAGTCGGTGCTCGGTGAGCCGGGCGGGCTCAGACTCTCACGGCCGGCGCCCGCGGTGAGATCCACCCGTGGAAAATAACCGCCGCGTGCGACGTCGCGCTCGTGACCGGAGGAGAGAAAGGCGTGCCAGCGGGATTGCACCTCGGGATTGGTCGCGACGGCTTTCCGGACTGCGTCCTGCAGCGTGACGGACTGTGCCGCGGCAGGCGCCGAGCACAGGCCGATCAACGAGAGCAGCAGAACGATTTTTCTTTTGGGCATTCCTTCAAGCCTCCGGGCGGGCGTCCGATAACTTCTATGCGAAGCAATACGGTTATTTGTCAGCAATATTTATACCAGACTGAAAGATGACGAGGCGTTTATTGAGTCCGTACCGTAGTGCTTCAAGCCGGAATAGCGCCTGATGCAGTTTGGCCGGCAAGCATTCTTTCCCTGCGGGACGGCCATGGCTGTCGCGATGGACGCATCACCTGATGTCGAATAGTCGACACTTGTTCGTGAAAACCAGGCTGCACAGGCTGCTGCTGGTTCTGGCGTGCGGGGTGAGCTTCGCGTTCGCCGGGGTCGAGATCGACCGCCTGCTGCAGCTGGCCGGACAGCGCTACGGCGAGTCCGGCACAGCCGCGATCAGCGCCTGGCGCGAGTTGCTGGTGCAGGCGGCGGGCCAGCCCGAGGCCGCACGGCTCAAGCGGGTCAACGATTTCTTCAACCGCCGGGTGCGCTTCGGCGAGGACAGCGTCATCTGGGGCAAGCCGGATTACTGGGCGACGCCGCTCGAGACGCTGGGGCGCGCGGAGGGTGACTGCGAGGATTTCGCCATCGCCAAGTACGTGACGCTGAAGCTGCTGGGCATCCCGTCCGAAAAGCTGCGGCTGACCTACGTCAAGGCGCGCATCGGCGGGCCGCAAAGCAGTATCGTCCAGGCCCACATGGTGCTGAGCTATTATCCGGCTCCAAACGACGAGCCGCTGGTGCTGGACAACCTGATTTCCGATATTCGCCCGGCGTCGCGTCGCACCGACCTGACCACGATCTTCGGCTTCAACGCCGAGGGGATCTGGGTGGGCGGCGGCGTGCCCCGCGCGACGAGCGGGGCGCAAAGGCTGTCGAAATGGCAGTCGGTGCTGGCCAGGATGCGCGAAGAAGGGATCGATTAGGGCGTGTTAACACTAATTCCACGCCCGCGACGAGGGCGCTTCGGGATGCAGGCCGCGAAGCGAGACGCACCGCAGTGTCGTTCACTGCAAGCGGCTCGCGACAAAGGCATGCGCACGAATCGGCCCGTCCCTTCCGGTTGCCACGGGAAAGCGCGTCTGCGGCGTTGCGCCGCTTGGCAAGGCGCGACGCGTCTTGCATTCATCGCTTTCTCGTGGCAACGCCGACGCGAAATTAGTGTTAATACGCCCTAAACCTCTTGCTCAGGGAACACGCCATGTCACTCACCAAGCAATTCTGGTTCGCCGTCGCGGCCATCATGACCCTCGCATTCGGGATCAGCTTTCTGGTCAGCGCCTGGTCGGCGAAAAGCTACCTGGAGGATCAGCTGCGGGTGAAGAATCTCGACAACGCCAATTCGCT
>JAJZRT010001062.1 GCA_021802595.1 Pseudomonadota bacterium | reverse complement strand
CAAGAATGCCTGGCTGAAAAAGCTGACGCCGCATGACCTGCAAGCCTACCCGGTCGATCCGTATGCCGATCGGCTGGTCGCGCTGTCGACCCCTATCCCGGGCCTGCAGGACATGGGATTTGCGCCCACCAACCTGCGCGAACTGAAGGTGACGCCCGGCATGTCGGGTGGCGCGCAGTTGTTCGAGGATTTCCTGCAGCGGATCGACCGTTATCAGGACACGCGCGATTTCCCCGCGCAGAAGGGGCCGTCGTATCTGTCGGTGCACCTGCGCTTCGGCACGGTGTCCGTCCGCCAGCTGGCCGCCGCGGCCTGGCAGCAGGGTGGGCGTGGGGCACAGACCTGGCTGTCGGAACTGATCTGGCGCGACTTTTACCATCAAATCCTCTGGCATCGTCCCGACCTCGCCGCCGGCCATGCCTTCAAGCCGCAATACGACGCACTGCCATGGCCGAATCCCCCCGGACATTTCGAAGCGTGGTGCGAGGCGCGCACCGGCTATCCGCTGGTCGACGCCGCGATGCGCCAGCTCAACCAGACCGGCTATATGCACAACCGCCTGCGCATGGTGGCGGCCTCGTTCCTTACAAAGGACCTGCTGGTCGACTGGCGGCAGGGAGAAAAATATTTCGCCCACAGGCTGATCGATTTCGACCTCGCCGCCAACAGCGGCGGCTGGCAATGGGCAGCCTCGGTGGGCTGCGATGCCCAGCCCTGGTTCCGCATCTTCAACCCGGTGACGCAATCCGAACGGTTCGACCCGCAGGGGGCGTTCATCCGCCGCCATGTACCCGAGCTCGCCAGCGTCCCGGACAAATTCATTCACGCGCCGTGGACACTGCCGGCCAGCGAGCAGGCGCGTATGGGCGTGATCGTCGGTCAGACCTATCCGGCACCCATCGTCGAGCATGCGGTCCAGCGCGCCCGGGTACTGGCGTTGTTCAAGGCTGCGGCAGCGGCGAATTCGGACTAGCCGGCGTCCCGTCGGCAGACTGGGGGGGCCACAGGCGCCAGTTCCCCGGTGAATTCGCATTTGCGGGGAACCTTGTCGACCATCGCCTGGGTGTCGGCATGCCCGACCCGTTACATTCATGCAGGTATGCTTTTATGATGGCGAGATATCGACAATTTCAGGGGGGTGCCATGCACCGACTTTCCCGGGCGGCTGTGGTGAGCTTGAGCGCGGTGCTTGCGGCGTGCGGGCAGCACGAAGCGGCGCAACAGGGCGGCGGGGTACCGCCGCCGGCGCAGGTGACGGTGGAGGCGGTGATGCCGCAAGCCGTGCCGATCAGCTTTGAATATGTCGGGCGACTGGAAGCATCGCGCGAAGTGGAGATCCGCCCGCGTGTCGCAGCCGTCATCGAGCGCCGCTATTTTCAGGAGGGCGCACCGGTGAAGGCCGGCGCCTTGCTGTACAAGCTCGACGCCGCCAGCTTTGCCGCACAGGTTCGCGCGGCAAGTGCCGAACTTGCCAATCGGCAGGCGCTGCTCGCGGAGGCAAAACTGGAACTGGACCGCAACCGGGCGCTCGCAGCGCAGGGGTTCGTCAGCACGCGTGCGCTGGATTCCACGCAAACCGCGCTCACGGTGGCCGAAGCGGGCGTGCGTACAGCCGAGGCGAATCTCGCCGATGCGCGCGTCAGTCTCGGCTATACCGAAATCCGCGCTCCGCTCACGGGCGTGATGGGCCGGGCGCTCCAGGTCGAAGGCGCGCTGGTGAGCCCCACCGGCCCGGCGCTCACTACGTTGGCGCAGATTGCGCCCATCTATGCGCGCTTTTCGATCGGCGAGGACGCGCGTCTGGCGCTGGCGAAGCAGCGCGCCGACGGATCGCTGGAACAGGGCCGGCAGCGCGTCCGCCTGGTGCTCGCCGACGGCACCCGGATCGCCACCACCGGCACGCTCAACTTCAGCGACTACAAGGCGAATCCGCAAACCGGCGCATTCGACATGCGTGCCGAGTTTGCCAACGCCGGCAGCGCCCTGAAACCCGGGCAGTTTGTGCGTGTGGTCGTCGAAGGCGGCAAGTTGCCGGACGCGATTACCGTGCCGCAGCCCGCGGTACAGGATGGCCCGACCGGCAAGTTTGTCTACGTTGCCACGCCCGGCGAGAAGGGCATGACCGTCGCGCTGCCCCACCCGGTCGAAGTCGGCGCGTGGGTGGGTGGCGATGAACAGGACAAGGGGGCCGGCCGCTGGGTGATCAAGAGCGGCTTGAAGCCTGGCGACAAGGTCGTGGTCGACGGCATGGCACGGATTTTCTTCCCCGGCATGCCCGTTGCGCCCTCGGAAGCGGGGGCGCCGTCGGACAAGGCTGTCGCTGCGCCGCCCGTGGCCGCGAAGAAATAAGGGGCCGTCATGTTTTCGCGTTACTTCATCGACCGGCCGATTTTCTCGGTGGTGGTCTCCATCCTCATCGTGCTCGCCGGCCTGCTGGCGATGCGCGTGCTGCCGATCGCGCAATATCCGGAGATTGCACCGCCCGTGGTCACGGTGCGCGCGGTCTACCCCGGCGCCTCGGCGACGGTGCTGGAACAGACCGTCGCGGCTCC
>JAJZRT010001061.1 GCA_021802595.1 Pseudomonadota bacterium | reverse complement strand
CGCGGGAACGCGGCATCTTCCTCGCCGGGCTCGACGTGATCGGCGACTGCCTCACCGAGATCAACGTCACCAGTCCCACCGGCTTCCAGGAAATCGCCGCTCAGACCGGGCACGACGTCGCGGCCCGGTTCATTGCAGCCATCGAACGCGCATGAGAATCGCCAGACACGGCCTGTGGCTCCTGCTGCTGTGGGCGCTCGCCGCCTGCAGCCCGCCGCCGCTGGTTCAGCAGCAGTCCTACGTATTCGGCACCCTGGTCGAGGTCAGCGTCTACGGTGCGCCCGAGGCGCAGGCCCGGCAGGCGATCGCCGCGGTGCTGGCGCGCTTCGACCAGCTTCACCACCGCCTGCATGCCTGGCAGCCGAGCGATCTGTCACGGCTCAATGCCGCGCTGGCCAGGGGCGAGCGCGCACCGGTCAGCCCCGAGCTCGCGGCCATGCTGCGCGACGCACAGGCGCTTGCGGCCGACTCGGACGAGTTGTTCAACCCCGCCATCGGCGGCCTGATCGCGCTGTGGGGGTTCCATGCGGATACGCCGCAGGGGAAAGTGCCGGATGCCGCCGCCATCGCGCACTGGGTGAAGGCGGCACCGCGCATGCGCGATCTGCATATCGAAAACGACACCGTCTGGAGCGACAACCCGGCCGTGCAGCTGGATCTGGGGGGCTATGCCAAGGGGCGCGCGCTCGACGACGCGGTGGCCATCCTGAAGGCCCACGGCATCCGGAATGCGCTGGTGAACATCGGCGGCAATGTGATCGCGCTGGGTCGGCACGGCGACCGCCCGTGGCGCGTCGGCATCCAGCCTCCGCGCAAGCCGGGTACCTTGGCGACGCTCGACCTGCACGACGGCGAGGCGATCGGCACCTCGGGCGACTATCAGCGGTATTTCGAGGCGGGCGGCCGCCGCTACTGCCACCTGATCGACCCGCGCAGCGGCTGGCCGGCGTCCGGCATGCAGTCGGTGACCATCCTGGTCTCGGGTGCCCATGCCGGCACGCGCTCGGACGCCCTGTCGAAGCCCCTCTTCATCGACGGTGCCGCGCGGCTGGCGGATCATGCGTCCCGCCTGGGTATTAAAGACTATCTGGCCGTGGATACCGCCGGCCAAATCCATGTCTCCCCGGCGATGAAGGCCCGGCTTCGCTAGAATATTGTTTTTGGCATGATGTCCCCCCCATGATAGGCATCCTCATCGTCGCCCACGGCTCGCTCGCCGACAGCCTGGTCGAGTGCGCAACCCACGTGTTGGGACAGCGCCCGCGCGGCCTCGCCACGCTCGATTTCATCGGCCACGCCGATCCCGACGAGCGGCAGAAGGCCCTGCAATCGAGGCTGGCCGAACTCGACGAAGGCGACGGCATCCTGGTGCTGACCGACGTGTACGGCGCGACCCCCAGCAACACCCTGTGCCGCCTGCTGGAACCGGCCCATATCGAAGGCGTCTCCGGCGTCAACCTGCCGATGCTGCTGAAGGCGCTGAACTACCGCGAGACGCTGGCCCTGCCGCAACTCATCGAGCGCATCGTCGAAGGCGGGCGCAACAGCATCAACCACATTTCCGAGACCATGTGCCATGCAGCAACGGGACGTTGAAATCGTCAACAAACTGGGGCTGCACGCCCGTCCCTCCGCGCGGCTGACCCAGCTGGCGTCGAGCTTCAGGAGCAATGTGTTCATGTCGCGCAACGGCCGCCGCGTCAATGCCAAGAGCATCATGGGCGTCATGATGCTGGCCGCCGCCAAGGGCAGCACCATCACACTGGAAACCGAGGGCGACGATGAGGCGGAAGCCATCGATGCGCTGGCCGGCCTGATCGCCAGCGGCTTCGGAGAAGAACTGTGAGCTTCTCGCTGCACGGCATCGGCGTCTCCGGCGGCATCGCCATCGGCTACGCGCACCTCACCTCCAACGCGCGCGTCGAGGTGCCGCAATACCTGCTCGACCGCCAGTACATCAAGGACGAGCTGGCGCGCTTCGACGAGGCCATCTTCGCCACCCGCGCCGAGCTGGAAGTCCTGCGCAGCCACATTCCGCCCAATGCGCCGGCCGAGCTGTCGGCCTTCCTCGACATGCACCTGATGTTCCTCGGCGATTCGATGATCGCCGAGGTGCCGAAGAAGCTGATCCGCGAAACCCAGTGCAACGCCGAATGGGCGCTGGCGCAGCAGATGGAAGCGCTGGTGGCGCGCTTCGACGAGATCGACGACCCCTACCTGAGGAGCCGCCAGGAAGACGTGGTGCAGGTGGTGCAGCGCGTGCTGAAGGCCCTGATGGGCCATCCCAGCCACCTGCCGCTGGACGTCGACTTCGACAGCGAGCGCATCCTGGTCGCACACGAGCTGTCGCCGGCCGACATGGTCATCTTCAAGAACGTGCACTTCGCCGCGTTCATCACCGACCTCGGCGGCACCACCTCGCACACCGCCATCCTCGCGCGCAGCATGGGCATGCCGTCGGTGATGGCGCTGCACAACGCGCGCGGGCTGATTCGCGACCACGACCTGCTGATCGTCGACGGCCGCGACGGCGTGGTGGTCGTCAACCCGGAC